>NZ_JBFRCU010000019.1:0-89828 GCF_052113205.1 Inquilinus sp. YAF38
GATGCGGGCGACGCTGGGCCGCGACGCCGCCGCCCGCGGCGCCGCCGTGCTGCCGCTGTTCCGCACCCTGAACCCGAGCTACGTCCCGCTCAGCGCACCCGAGAAGCCCGCCGCGCTGCGTCCCCGGATCAGCACCGCCCTGTCGTAGCGGCCTCGAGGGCCGGATTGCGCGCTATTGATGCGCGGACAGGACGGCTTCCCGCGACAGGTACCCGATCCGCGAACCGTCGGCGGTCTTGACGTCGAGGCCGGGGAGATCGCCGGCCAGGATGAGAGCCAGGGCATAATGGAGGCTGGCGGTGGGGGCGACGGACTCACCGGAATCCTGCGCCGACGGCGGTGCCATGGCGCCGGCGACCTCGATCAGGCTCAGTCGCTTGATCGCCCGGTCGGGGCCGAGGAAACTTTCGACGAAATCATCGGCGGGATGGGCCAGGATCGCCGCCGGCGTGTCGTATTGCAGCAGCCGGCCGTCGCGCATGATCGCGATCCGGTCGCCCATCTTGATGGCCTCGTCGAGGTCGTGGGTGACGATGACCACGGTCTTGCTGACCCTCCGCAGGATCTGCCGGAACTCGTCCTGCAGCCTGACCCGGGTGATCGGGTCGATCGCGCCGAACGGCTCGTCCATCAGCATGATGGCGGGATCAGCGGCGAGAGCACGGGCGAAGCCGACGCGCTGGCGCTGCCCGCCGGAAAGCTCGTGCGGCAGGCGGCGGCGCATGACCGCGGGGTCGAGGCCGACGAGATCGAGCAGCTCGTCGATGCGCCGGTCGGTCCTCGGCCGATCCCAGCCCAGCAGGCGCGGCACCGTCGCGATGTTCCGGGCGATCGTCATATGCGGGAACAGCCCGACCTGCTGGATGACGTAGCCGATGCTGCGCCGCAGCTCCTTCGGGTCGGTTTGGGCGATGTCGCGGCCGTTCACCAACACGCGGCCGGAGGTCGGCGTTTCCAGCCGGTTGATCATCCGCATCGTCGTCGTCTTGCCGCAGCCGGACGGGCCGATCAGCGCGACCGTGGTGCCGGCCTCGATCTCCAGGTCGAGTGTATCGACAGCACGGCGGCCGCCGCCCTCATAGGTCTTGGTGACGTGATCCAGTCGTATCATCGGCGTCTTCCGAATGATCGTTCCAGCCAGCCGAACAGAAGCTCGGCCAGGATGGCGAGCAGGGCGATGGGCAGCGCGCCGACCAGCAGGCGCGGCATGTTCATGATGGCGATGCCGGCGTTGATGAAATCGCCGAGGCCGCCGCCGCCGATGAACGACGCCAGCGCCGCGCCGCCGATCACCTGGATGGCGCTGGTGCGGACCCCCGCCAGGATCGAGGGGACGGCCAACGGCAGCTCGATCTGCCACAGGATGTCGCGCCGTCCCATGCCCATGCCGTGGGCGGCATCCAGCAAGGCGGGATCGATCTCGCGGATGCCGATGATGGTGTTGAGGAGCAGCGGCGGGACCGCGAGCACGATGAGGGCGACGACCGACGGCAGCAGGCCGATGCCGAGGAACGGCATGGCCGCCGACAGGATCGCGAGGCTCGGGATCGACCGCAGCGAACCGGCGACATTGACCGCGACAAAGACGGCGCGCGGCGCCCTGGCGACGAGGAATCCGAGCGGAATGGCGATGGCCAGCGCGATCCCGAGCGAGATGGCGCACATCAGCAGATGGCGGTTGAAGGCGCTGAAGAACACGCCCGGGTTGGCCGTGATCCAGTGGAAGGCGTCGACCAGGATCATGCTGCCGGCCTGCCGCTGCGGCGGCGCAGGATCTTCTCGAGCGACGCGAACAGGTAGTCCGTGGACAGGGCCAGCGCCGAGGTAAGGAGGCCGCCGGCGATGATCTTCTCCGGAAAGCGCTGGTCGATGCCTTCGAAGATGATGACGCCGAGGCCGCCGGCATTGATGTAGGCGGCCACGGTGGCGATGCCGATGACCGTGACCGCGGCGATGCGGATGCCGCCGACGATGAAGGGCATGGCCAGCGGCAGCTCGACCTCCCAGATACGGCGGACGGTGCCGTACCCCATGCCGTGCGCGGCATCGAGCACGTCGCGCGGAACCGCCTGGAAGCCGAGGCCGATGTTGCGGATCAGGATCATCAGCGAATAGGCGGCGAGGCCGGTGATGGCCGGTTCCGCGCCGATCCCCATGATCGGGATGAACAGGGCGAACAGCGCCAGGCTCGGGATCGCGAACAGCACGCCGGTCACGATGACGATCGCGCTGAGCGTCCTCGGCCGGCGGGCGGCCCAGATGCCGACGATCAGTGAGATGACCAGCGCGATCCCGACCGAGGAGAACACCAGAACGAGATGCTCGAGCAGGGCCTCGAGCAGCCGGTCGATGTTCTTCGGCACCCACTTCATCGGGCGGCGTCTTTCACCATGCTGCCGCCAGCAGCCGGTCGGCTTCCTGCGCCCGCTGCGGCAGGGAATCGTAGGCCGCAACATCCGGCGCCGCGAAGCGCGCGAGGCCGAGCGAGGCGAGGATGCTGCGTCCCTGGGCACTATGATGCGCCCGAAGCAGGGTGTCCCTGAGCGCCGCAACCACCTCGGCCGGCTGCCGGCGGGAGGCGACGAGCAGGGGGACAGGGGTGGCCTGGGTCGTCGCGATGATCCGCAGCGGCGCCAGAACCTCCGGCTGATGCATCTCCAGCAGCTGCCAGGCATAGGCGTCGATCGCGCCGACATCGATCCGGCCGGCCGCGACCGCATCGACGACGCCGTTCGGATTGAGCAGCGGGCCGATCGCCGTCACCGGTGACTTCGGCCGCGGCAAGCTCGCGAGGAAGGCCCGCGGCGCGTGATAGCCCGATTGGGAATCGCGCACTGTCCAGCCCCAGCGCAGCGCGGGAAGGTCGGCGGGATCGAAGGCCGTATCCTGGGCGGCGACGATATGGCTCGCATAGAGCGGGCGGCCATCGGCCCAAGGCGCGGTCGAGACCGGCGCCGCCAGGGCGACCGGCCGCTCATTGGCAGGCAGACAGGAGAAGGGGTAGCCGCACATGAAGGCCACGCCCAGATCCGGCCTGGCCCAGAGCTCCGACAGCGGGGCGGGAGCGGCATGGGCGATGACCTCGAGCCGGATGCCGGACTCCTCGGACAGCCAGGCGAACAGGCCGTCCCACAGCCCGCGGACCTTCGGGCCGACATTGTACATCCGGGAGCAGGCCACGAGCGCCATGCCGGTCACGCGAACCGCAGCCGCTGGCCGATCTTCAGCGCCCGGGCCTTGTCGACCATGGCCGCGCCGAGCGCGACATCGGTGGTGCTGAGGCCGCGGTGCCAGAACAGGATGGTCTCGCCGTCGCTTTCGCGGCCGGGCTTCAGGCCGCAGACGATCTGTCCGATCTCGGCATGCAGCGTTTCCGCCGTGACCTTGCCCTCGTCGACATGGCGGCGCAGCGCCCCGAACGGCCGCCCGGGTCCGCACTGCCCCCAATCATCGACCACGACCTTGTCGATGATGTCGGTGAGGTCGAATTCCAGCGCGCTCATCGTCCCGTAAGGCACGACAAAGGCGCCCCGCTTCACCCATTCCGTCTTGAACAGCGGCGTGGGCTCGGGCAGCCGGCTGGCCTCGACCATGATGTCGGCGCCCTCGAGGCAATCCTGCCAAGTGTCGGTGACGATGATCCTCTTGCCGAGATCTCGTTCCAGGCGCTCCGCAAAGGCATTCCGGCTTTCCGGGCGGCGGGAATGGACCCGGATCTCGGCGAAGTCGAACAGGTGATCGAGCAGGCGGACATTCCAGTACGACGTGCCGCGGGCGCCGATATGGCCGAGCACCTTGCTGTCCTTGCGGGCGAGATATTTCGCGCCGAGCGCCGTCACCGCGCCGGTCCGCATGTCGGTAATCGCGGTCGCATCGATCACCGCCTTCGGCACGCCGGTGTTCGGGTCGAACAGGTTCAGCACCGCCATTTCGGAGGGCAGGCCGAGCTTGTAGTTGTCGACGAATTCGCCGACCACCTTGACCCCGGCGTAGTTCAGCGATTTGACATAGCCGCGCAGCACGTTGAAGTGCCCCTTGTCGGAGCTTTCGGGCACCAGATGGACGCGCGGCTCGATCACCGTCTCGCCGCGGCCCTGGGCGTCGAGCGCCTTCTCCACCGCCGCGAGGATCTCGTCATTGCTGAGAGCGAGCGCCTCGGCGTCGAGCGCGTTCAGATAGTCGATCCAGATTTCCTGCATTCCCGTTCTCCAGCGATGGGCGCGCTCCGCAAAGCGGCAGGTTCGGCTCCTGCCGCTTCATCGGATATCAGGGCAGCAGCCCCTTTTCCTTCAGGAAGGCCTCGGCCACGTCCTTGGCCTCCTCATGGTCGTTCTCGACCTTGGCGTTGAGGACACGCATGGTGGCGTTGTCCAGGTGCGATCCCAGCGAGTCCAGGATCTCCGCCATCTTCGGGTTCGCGTCCAGCACCTGCTGGCGGACCACCGGGGCGACGTAATAAGGCGGGAACAGACCCTTGTCGTCGGCGAGCGCGACGAGATCCTGGGCACCGATCTGCCAGTCGGTGGCCGCGCCGTTGACGACATCGACATCCTTCTGGCCGAGCGCGTCGTAGCGCAGGCCGAGCTTGGCGAATTGCTTGAATTCCTTGAATTCTGCGTCATAGACGCGCTTCAGCCCGGGCAGGCCGTCGGCCCGGTCCGGGAATTCGGCGCCGCCGCCGAACACCAGCGTGTTCGCCACCTTGGCCAAGTCGGACAGGGACTTCAGGCTGTTGGCATCGGCGGTTTCCTTGCGGACGACGATGACATAGCCGTTGTTGATGCCGGTGGGCTTCAGCCAGGTCAGGTTGAACTGCTTGGCGTAGAAGGCCTTGACCTCGTCATAGACCTTTCCCGCATCGGTCGACATCGTGCCCTTGACCACCGCGGACAGCGCCGTGCCGGTGTATTCCGGATACAGGTCGATCTCACCGGTGGTCAAAGCCTGATGGGCGATCAGGGTGCCGCCGAGATTGATCTTGCGCTCCACCTCGAAGCCGGCGTGCTCCAGCAGCGCCGCGTACATCTCGGCCAGGATGTACTGCTCGGTGAAGTTCTTGCTGCCGACCTTGATCGGGTCCGCTGCTGCGGCAGGCTTGAAGGCAATCGTGGCCATCACCGCAGCGGCGACGGCGGACAGGATCGACAGTCTCATCTTCATTCTCCCTGTTCGTTGTACGTGAAAGGCTCCCTACGGGTTGCGGATGAGCTCCGCTATTCGTTGGAAATCGGCGCTCTGGGCGCGGTCTTCGACCAGTGGCGGGACATGCTGGCGGATCAGCCGGTAGGCCTCTCCCGTGCCGGCGCCGAGCTCGGCCTCCACGCCGCGCAGCTCCGCGGCCTGGGCGGACACGATGAGCTCGATGGCGACCAGGAAGCGCAGCCGATCGATGATTGCCTCGGTCTTCGCCAGCACGGCGGGCGCCAGCGACGCCTGGTCCTCGACCCCGTCCGCCACCGGGATCGGTGTCAGCGAGGCCGGCAGCGCGAGGTGGCGGATCTCCGCTTCGAGGGCAGAGACCGTCTTCTGGACGGTGCCGAATCCCGTCCGGCTGCCGCCGAGCGGTGTCAGGAAGCGCGGCAGGTCCGACATCCCGGCCGACATGATCTTCATCGTGCGGTAGGCGGTCGCCGCCGCGCCATGCGCCATCGCCTGGCCCAGCCGCTCCCAGGCCAGGACGAAGGCGGTCAGGTCGAAATTGCCATGCGACAGGATCAGCCCTTCCGGCTCCAGCACCACCGGGTTGTCGCCGGAGCTGGCGATCTCGATCTCGGTGACGGTCCGCGCCTCGCCGATCGCGTGCAGCAGCGCGCCCCAAACCTGCGGCGCGCAGCGATAGCTCAGCGGATCCTGCACCCGCCGCGCCGCGCCCTCGGCCAGCAGGGTGCTGCCGGCCAGAAGCGCCCGGAGCTTTTCCGCCGCCGCGCGCTGGCCGAAGGCCGGGCGCGCCGCCAGTGCGCGGTCGTCGAGCGCCGTCACATTGGCGCGGAAGGCCTCGAAATTCAGCGCGATGGCCGCCAGCGACCAGTCGAACAGCCGCTCGACATCCGCCAGGCACAGGCAGGCCTTGCCGACTGACAGGCTGTTGGCGACGACGATGGCGTGGCCGTCCTTCGGGGCCAGCCGGAGCGGCTCAAGCCCTGCCCGGCGCAGCGCCTCGCCAGCCGCCATCACCTCGCCGCCGAACTCGGCCTCGCCGTCGCCGAGCAGGGCGCGGCCCAGATGCGCCAGCGGCGCCAGATCGGCCGCGCCGATCGAACCCAGCGACGGCACCACCGGGTGGAACCCGGCATTCAGCGCCGCGACGAGGCCGGAGAAGACTGGCAGCGACACCCCGGCGCCCCCGGCCGCCATGCCGGCGATGCGCGCCGCCATCATGGCCCGTACCGCCTCGCGCGGCAGGGCAGGGCCGACCCCCACGGCGCGGCCCTGCGGCACGCGCCGCTGGAACGCCACCAGGTCTTCCGTAGCGAGCCGCGTGTCGACGCCGGCGCCGAGCCCGGTGGTCAGGCCGTAGACCGGCACATCCGATGCGGCATAGCGGTCGACCACGGCACGGGCGGCCAGGATCCGCGCCTCGACCTCGGGGGAGATCACCACGCGTGCATCGCGCCGGGCGATGGCGACGATGTCGCCGACCGTCAGCGCCGCGGCAGTGATGGACACGATGGGGGCGGCCGCGGTCAATCGTCTCTCCCGTTCAGAAGGGCGGCCGTCCTGGCCGGGCCCGAGCGCGCTTCCAGCCGATATTTGTCGCCGGGGTAGGACAGCAGCGCACAGGTCACCACCGCCTCGCCGGACCAGGTGCGGCGGAAGACCCTGAGGCATGGCTGGTCGGGCTTGAGGCCGAGCAGCTTCCGCACTTTGGCATCGGGCCGGACCGCTTCGACGAAATGCTCGAAGGCGGTGATCGGCGCCACCTTCGTCAGGTATTCGTTCGGGGTGGTCCGGGTGAAGTCATTGGCCAGATAGTCCGGCGCCACGACCGGGTTGACGTAGCGCTCCTCGACCTGGATCGGCTGGTCGTCCTCCAGATGGACGATCAGCGAGTGCATCACCTCGGTGCCCACCGCGAGATCCAGGGACTGTGCGATGGCCGCGTCCGCCTTGATCCGGTCGGCGATCAAGACCTTCGCCGTATGGCGACGGCCGCGGCCGGCAATCTCGTCGGCGATGTTCCGGATCTGCAGCAGGTCGATATCCTGCCGCTGCGACGAGACGAAGGTGCCGAGGCCGGTGGCGCGCGTCAGCACCCCCTCGAACATCAGCTCGCGCAGCGCCCGGTTGGCGGTCATGCGGCTGACCCCGAACGAGGCCACCAGCTCGCTCTCGGAATAGACGCGGTCGCCCGGCTTGAACGTGCCCTCGGCGATCCGCGCCATGATCGCGTCCTTGATCCGCAGGTAATGCGGCGCCTCGCCCGCCGGCTTGGTCATGCCAGCCTCGCCGTGCCGAAATCGAGGACCGTCACGCCGCGCGCGGGAACCCGGGCGCGGAACCCGATGTCCGGGCCCTGCCGCCAGATGTCGAATTCCAGCCCGTCGCCCGGCAGCACCGGCGCGGTGAAGCGGGCGGCGATGAAGCCGACATCCGCGATGGTGCCGGCCCCGGCTGTCCGGCCGATCGCATAGCCCGCATAGCCGAAGGTGCACAGGCCATGCAGGATCGGTCGCGGGAAGCCCGCGCCTGCGGCATAGGCCGGGTCGGAATGCAGCGGGTTGAGGTCGCCGTTCAGCCGGTAGAGGAGGGCGGCGTCCTCCGGCACGGCGATCGCGAACACGGCATCCGGCGCGCGGGCCGGAACCGGCGCCAGCGGCTCCGGCGGCGTTCCTGCCAATCCGCAGCCGCCGTTGCCGCGGCAGGCATTGGTCTGGACGATGGTGGCGACCGGCGCGTCGTCGGCCAGCGTGACGATCGTCCGCTCGAAGGTCGCGAACATGCCCTTCTCGGGGCCGCGGTCGACGATCGCGGTCATGCGGCTCCGCGACAGCAGCGGGGTGTCGATCGGGACGGGCCGATGGATCGTCAGGCGGTGCTCGGCATGCACCAGCCTCTGCCAGTCGATGCCGGCATCCTGCAGCCACGGGCCAGGATGGGCGACGACATTCGCCAGGGTCGGCGCCGGCACCAGATCGCGCTCCTGGGTCCGCCGCAGATGGGCTTCGTCCAGCGGCTCGGCCCCGTATCCGACGGAGAGCGCATAGAGGATGGCGTCGCGCGCCGTCACGATCTGCCGGGCCTCGGGAGCCGGAAACTCCATGATCGCGCGGGCCGAGACGGCCATGGTCAGGCTCCATTGCGCGCGCCGCCGGCGAGGCGGATGCCGCCATCGACCGACAGCAGCTCGCCGGTGACGAACTCCGCGCCCTCGACCAGCCAGACCACCGCGCCGGCCACATCCTCCGGCGTCGCCACCCGCCCGAGCGGCGCGGTGGCGGAGAAGCGGGCGGCCAGCGCGTCATAGGCATCGGTGCCCAGGGTCTGGCGCATCCAGCGGGTGTCGATGATTCCGGGGCAGACCGCGTTGACGCGGATCTCCGGGCCGCAGGTGCGGGCCAGCGCCTTGGTCAGCGCGTTCAACGCCCCCTTGGACGCCGTATAGGCCAGCGAGGAGCCGCCGCCGGTGAAGGCGACGTTGGAGGACACGTTGACGATCGCCCCGCCGCCGCCGGCGCGCATCGCCGGAAGCACCGCGCGGCACATCTGGTAGGCGCCGACGACATTGACGCCGAACACCTTCTGGAAATCCGCCGCCGACAGCGTCTCCAGGTCGAAGGGATCGGACGCCACGGTCACGGCGGCGTTGTTGACCAGCGCATCCAGCCGGCCCCAGCGATCGACGGCCTTCGCCGCCATCGCCCGGCAGGCGGCATCCTCGGACACATCCGCCTGTACCACCTCGACCTCGGCGCCGAGCGCGCGGCAGGCGGCAGCGGTTTCCTCGGCCTCGTCGCGGCTGCGCGAATAGTTGACGACGACCCGGGCGCCCCGCTCGGCGAACATCCGGGCGCAGGAGGCCCCGACGCCGGTTGCCGATCCGGTGACGATGACGACGGCGCCATCAATGTTCATGGTGCATCCCTCATGGCGGGCTCGCGGAAGAGGCGGGCGTCCATCTCCACCAGCCGGTCCGCGATGGCGACGCCCGGGGGCAGGCGTTCGATGACCTGCGCCTTCGCATCGATGCCCGGGGCCACCTCGGTCAGGGTCAGGCAGCCGTCGATGACATGGAACAGCGCGCGCTCGGTGACGACGACCTGCCGCTGGCCCGCAGGCGCCGCGGCGGGGTCGGAGCTGACCTGCCCGACCCGTTCGACGATCTTGCAGGACCGCCCGTCGATGGCGATCGAAAGCCTGCCGTCCTGCACCTCGATCTCGGCGCCGCCATGCGAGAACGAACCCATATAGACGACGGTGCCTGCGGTCTGGGCGATGTTGGTGAAGCCGCCGACGCCGACGATGGTCTGGCCGAACCGGCTGACATTGACCGCACCGCGCACATCGACCTCGGCCATGCCGAGAAAGGCGATGTCCAGGCCGCCGCCGTCATAGAAGTCGAACTGGGACGCCTGCGGGATGATCGCGCTGGGATTGACCGCGGCGCCGAAGGACAGCTCCTCGGCCGGAATGCCGCCGATCACGCCGGATTCGATGGTGACGGTGTAGTCGTCGAACCCTTCTTCGCCGGCGATCCGACCGATGCCGGCGGCAATGCCGATGCCGAGATTGATGGTCGGGTGGTCCCGGCCTCGCAGCTCCAGGAAGGCGCGGCGCTGGATCACCTTGTCGACCGACAGCGGCAGCGGCGCGAGGTGGCTGGCGGCCGCCCGGTGCCGGCCGGTATAGGCGATGTTGTCGGTCTCGCCGAAGCTGATGCCGTGCTCGGCGGGGTCGTCGCAGACCACCACATAGTCGACCAGCATGCCCGGGACCCGCACATCCGCAGCCGGCAGCGAGCCGCGCTCGGCGATGCGCTTGACCTGGACGACGACGATGCCGCCGGAATTCCGGCCGGCCTGGGCCATGGCCAGCACGTCGACGGGAAAGGCCTCGTCCTCCAGGGTGATGTTGCCGTCCTCATCCGCCGAGGTGCCGCGCAGCAGCACGCAGTCGAGCGGCATCGCCGGATACAGCAGCCACTCCTGGCCGCGCAGGCTGACCCGCTCCACCAGCTCGGCCGTCGTCCGCGTATTCAGCCGGCCGCCGCCATGGCGCGGATCCATGAATGAGCCGAGGCCGATGCGGGTGACCACGCCGGGCTGGCCCGCCGCGATGGCGCGATACAGCTGGGCGATCACCCCTTGGGGCCAGCAATAAGCGTCGACCTTGTCCTCGAGCGCCAAGGCGCCGAGGCGGGGGGTGCCGCGCCAGCCGCCGGCGATCACGCGCTCGACCAGCCCCTCATGGCCGAAATGACCCATGCCGCGGGTCTTGCGGTCGCCGGTGCTGGCGGCGAACAGCAGCGTCAGGTCGCGCGGGGCGCCCTCGGCCAGGTAGCGCCGTTCGACAGCGGCCGAGATCGCCTCGGGATGGCAGCACCCACCGAAGCCGGACGCGGCGACGGTCATGCCGCTGCGCAACAGCCCTGCCGCCTCGGTGGAGGTGATGACCTGCATCGCGTCGATCCATATGTCCGACAACCTGTATATACAGGCGTGATCTGTGCCGGTTGGCAATGCACAAAAATGCGTTGGCTAAAAATTCAGCTATGCGGGTTGGGGATCCTCGAAGGGATTCGAGGCACAAAGCACAAGAGAACGCAGGAAAATCCCACCCGCGGTCCTGCGGGTGGGATCGAGACGACAGGGATCAGGGCTCCGACCGGGAGCGGCCGGGGCCGTCAGGCGGGCAGCTGGAACGCCCAGTTGGCGATGAGCACGATCGCCAACCCCCCGGCGAGGGTCAGATAGGGCAGCATCCCGGCCTTTTTGACCCCGAGATCCTGGCCGATCAGGCCGAGATCCGCCATCGCGCCGGCCGGGAACTTGCCGCCGTCGCGCACATAGTGGCGGAAGGCGAACACCGGCAGGATCAGGGCGGCGAAGGCAAAGCCGACCCACAGCGCGTTCTCATAGCCCCAGACTTTCGCGCCGGCGCCGAGGAACAGCGCGTTGACGAAGGCCAGCACCGTGTTCAGCCCGATCAGCCAGGTCGGGGCCTTCCAGGGCCGCGGGATGTGACCGGAGTCGACCCGGTGAATCCAGCCGGAGTTGAGGTTCAGGAAGTTGAAGACGATGTAGCCGACATTCGACACGGCCAGGACGAAGAAGTAGCCGCCGACATCGGATGCGATGGCCAGCAGGATCAGGTTGAAGGCGAAGTCCGTCCACATCGCCCGGGTCGGGGCGCCCTTCTCGTTTACATGCTCGAGATATTTCGGCAGCCAGCCGTCCTTGGACCCCTGGTACAGCGTCCGCGAGGACCCGGCCATGGCGGTCATGATCGCCAGGAACAGGGCCAGGATCATCAGCGCGACCAGGATCTGGGTGATGATCGGGCCGGCGCCGATCAGCCCGCCCAGCACCTCGGCGACGCCGGTGCCGTCGACGATCCCCGGCGCCAGCATGCCGGCATGGCCGAGCACGCCCTGGAAGGTGAAGGGGATCAGGAAGAAGAACAGGCAGCAGGCCAGGCCCGAATAGAAGATCGCCTTGAACGTGTCGGTCTTCGGGTTCTTCAGCTCACGGGTGTAACAGACCGCCGTCTCGAAACCGTAGGTCGACCAGGCGGCGATGTAGAGGCCGCCGAGGAACAGCGTCCAGCCGCCATTGCTCCAGGTGCCGTCCAGGCCGGAATAGGCCGCGGTCGGCGGCACCAGGCCGGTGATGTTCGCCGACTGGATCTGGCCGCTGAAGATCGGATACAGGCCGATCAGCAGCAGCGGCACCAGCACGGCGATGGCCAGCCATTTCTGGACGCTGGCGGTCTGCGCGATGCCGCGATGCTGGATCGCGAAGATGATCAGCATCAGGATCGCGCCGATGAAGAAGGTCGCGTTGATGTTGGCGGTGGCGAGATAGGGGATGCCGAAGCTGGCCAGCGACCAGGTGCGGATCGTCGGCGTCAGGGCGGCGACGCCGTCGGCGCCGAGCAGGGCCTTGACCGCGTCGCCGGGCGCAGCGCCGGCATGCGCCGCCAGCCATTCCGCCACGCGCGGGCTGTCCGCCGTCACCGAGCCGGCATGCGCGGCGATCCAGGCCAGCACCGGCTGCGAGTCGGCGCCCGGGATCGGGAAGAAGGCGTTGAGGATATAGCCGGCGGCGATGGCGCAGCCCAGCGACAGCACCGGCGACCAGGCGAACCAGTTGCACCACACCGACAGCGGCGCGATGAACTTCGAATAGCGCAGCCAGGCGGTCGCGCCATAGACCGAGGCGCCGCCGGACTTGTTGCCGAACATGCCGGCGACTTCCGCATAGGTGAAGGATTGCAGAAAGCCCATGACCATCGAGATGATCCAGACCACGAAGGCCAGCTTGCCGGTCGTGCCCGCGATGCCGCCGATGGAGAACAGGACGAGCGGCGGCACGCCTGCGGCCACCCAGAACGCGCCCTTCCAATCCAGGGCGCGGATCAATTTGCCTTCTTCGGTGCCGGTCGTGATCGCACCGTCCAACACATCTGCCATTGGTGATGCTCCCCGTCTTTGGTCCAGGACGCTTCTTTCGTGCGTCTTCCTGGATGTGCCTCCCTCGGCGCGCCTTGCCTGCGCCCTCGCCATTGTCCTGGTGATCCGCGCTCCCCCTGCGGATCCTCCTCCAAGGCCTTTATGCATAGTGAAGAACTTTTCTCCTCGGTCAATATGACTTTACTTTGAACCTGCATTTTGCAACCTTCGCTGCGTGCTCGACCGCGCCATCTCCCGCGAGGGTCCCATGCGAGATCTCGGTCCGATGACGGCCGGCGTGCGCCCCGCCTCTCCCAGCCTGGTCCTGACCCCCGGCATCCGTTCGCTGCCGGCCGGGACCGAGCACTACCGCGTCCGGGGCGGCGGGTCGCTGGTGATCCGGGTCGAGGCCGGCGACCAAGTGACCGTGACYGACACCGAAGGCGGCCAGGCCTGCGAGCTGTCGTTCCTGGACGAAGGCGGGCGCTTTCTCGCCGCCGGACTCGGCATCCCTTTCACCGGGCCTGCCGAAGGCCTGACGACCAACCTTGCCGCTAGCGGGGACGGGGCGTTGCGCACCCGCGCCGCCCTGGCGCGGCGCGGTGCCGATCTGGCGGCCGCCGGTGCCGCCCGCATCTTCGGGCCCGGCTCCAGGCCGGGCGAGCAGGCGGAATTCACCATCGCCGGAACCGGCCTGCTGGTAGCGGCGGTGCCTGCCGTCGCCATGCTGCCACACGACCAGGACACGGCGACGCCGGTCGAGATCCGGGTCCGGCGCGTCCGCCCGGTCCGCGACTATGCCGCCGCCCTACCCGAGCCGATGGCCGACCCGATCGAGGACATCCGGATCAGGGCCGGCACGGCCTCCGCCTATCTCGTCCGGGCCGGCGAGTTCATCCAGGTGATCGACGTCTTCGGCCGGCAATGCACCGACTTCCAGGCCTTCTCCGCCCGGAAGGTCGACAAGGGTCTGGACTTGGCGTTGGATTCAACCGTCACCCGCACGCTGCTGGGCCGCAGCTATCCGCTGCCGGGCCTGCCGTCGAAGGCCTTCGACCGGGATTTCGAGCCGCTGGTGGAGATCGTCCAGGACACGGTCGGCCGGCACGACGCCTTCGCCACCGCCTGCAACGCCCGCTACTACGACGACATGGGCTATCCCGGGCATGTGAACTGCACCGACAACTTCAATGCCGCCCTGGCGCCCTATGGCATTGCGGCGCGCAAGGGCTGGGAGGCGCTGAACTACTTCTACAACACCAATATCGACCACAATAACCAGCTCTATCTCGACGAGCCATGGTCGCGCCCGGGCGACTATGTGCTGATGCGGGCGCTGACCGACCTGGTCTGCGTCTCATCCTCCTGCCCGGACGACATCGATGCGGCGAATGGCTGGGATCCGACCGACATCCATGTCCGGACCTTTTCCGGCCGAGAGACCTTCACACGAGCGGTGGCCATTCGCATGACGCCCGACGCCGATCCCGAACTCACCCGCGAGACCGCCTTCCATCCCCGCCTGTCCGCCCTGACGCGGGACTATGCGGAGTATCGCGGCTACTGGCTGCCGAACCGCTTCGCCGGCGAAGGGCCGGTGGCGGAATACTGGGCCTGCCGCGAAAAGGCCGCGGTGATCGACCTGTCGCCGCTGCGCAAGTTCGAGGTCACGGGTCCCGATGCCGAAGACCTGCTGCAATATTGCCTGACCCGCGACGTGCGCAGGCTGTCGACCGGCCAAGTCGTCTATTCCGCCATGTGCTACGAGCATGGCGGCATGATCGACGACGGCACGCTGTTCCGACTCGGCGACCGCAACTTCCGCTGGATCGGCGGCGACGACTTCAGCGGCCTGTGGCTGCGGCAGCAGGCCGAGGCGAAGGGGTTCAAGGCCTGGGTCCGGTCCTCGACCGACCAGTTGCACAACATCGCCGTGCAAGGGCCGGCCAGCCGCGGCATCCTCAAGGACATCGTCTGGACCGCGCCGCGCCAGCCGACGATCGCCGAGCTCGAATGGTTCCGCTTCAGCGTCGGCCGCATCGGCGGCTTCGAAGGCGCCCCGGTGGTGGTGTCGCGCACCGGCTATACCGGCGAACTGGGCTACGAGATCTTCTGCCATCCGAAGGACGCCGCCGCCGTGTTCGACGCGGTCTGGCAGGCCGGGCAGCCGCACGGCCTCGTGCCGATGGGGCTGGAGGCGCTGGACATGCTGCGCATCGAGGCCGGGCTGGTCTTCGCCAACCACGAGTTCACCGACCAGACCGACCCGTTCGAGGCCGGCATCGGCTTCACCGTGCCGTTGAAGTCCAAGACCGATGATTTCATCGGCCGTACGGCGCTGATCGAGCGCAAGGAGCATCCGCGCCACCGCCTTGTCGGGCTGGATGTACAGGCCAATGACGCGGTCGGCCATGGCGACTGCATCCATATCGGCCGGGCCCAGATCGGCGTGGTGACCAGCGCGACCCGCTCGCCGATCCTCGGCAAGACCATCGCCCTGGCACGGATCGACGTGACCCATGCCGCGGTCGGCACGGCGGTCGAGATCGGCAAGCTCGACGGCCACCAGAAGCGCCTGCCGGCCGTGATCGTGCCGCTGTCGCATTACGACCCGCAGAAGACCCGGCCGCGGGCATAGCGCTGCGGGCGTGCCCTTTCCCCAGAGTTGAGGGAATTTCACCATGGCGATAGCGTGGCCACCGGATGCGACTGATCGCCAGGACCCATTGATGATGGACAAGACCAAGGATTCGGCGCGGCAGAAACCGGCGCGCGGCAAGGCGGTGTTCACCCAGGATCCGCACGCCGTGCGCGAACCGAAGGACAACAATCTCGAGATGGCGATCGGCCACGAGGTCAGGGCCTATCGCAAGAAGCTCGGGATCACGGTGACGGATCTCGCCGCCGCCACCGGCATCTCGCTCGGCATGCTGTCGAAGATCGAGAACGGCAACATCTCGCCGTCCCTGACCACGCTGCAGTCGCTGTCGCGGGCGCTGGGCGTGCCGCTGACCGCGTTCTTCCGCGGCTATGAGGAGCCGCACAATGCGGTCTTCGTCAAATCCGGCCAGGGGATCGAGCTCGAACGGCGGGGCACTCGCGCCGGCCACCAGTACAATCTGCTCGGCTATATCGGCAGCGGCGCCAGCGGCGTGGTCGTCGAACCCTACCTGATCACGCTGACGGCAGATTCGGACGTCTTTCCGACCTTCCAGCACGAGGGGCTGGAGTTCCTCTACATGCTGGAGGGCGAGGTGGTCTACCGCCATGGCGACCAGCTGTTTCCGATGCAGCCGGGCGACAGCCTGTTCTTCGACGCCGATGCGCCGCACGGGCCGGAGGTGCTGGTGAAGCTGCCCGCCCGCTATCTCTCGATCATCAGCTATCCGCACCGCTCCGGGAAAGGTTGACTTGCCTTGAAGGAAAAATTTATTCTTCATAATTGAGGCGGCCKAGAGCGACCTGCCGCTCGTCGTCCGAATGCAAGCGGAGGGTCCGGCCATGTGCGGGATTGTGGGTCTCTTCCTGAAGGACCGGGGGCTCGAGCCACAGCTCGGGGCGATGCTGTCGTCCATGCTGGTGACGCTGACGGATCGCGGGCCGGACAGCGCCGGGATCGCGATCTACGGCGACACCGACCACCGCCACGCCAAGCTGACCGTGCAATCCGCCGATCCGAAGCGCGACTTCGCCGGCCTGGCGGGCGAGTTGCAGGGGGCTCTCGACGCTCCGGTGTCGATGCAGGTGAAGAGCACCCATGCCGTCATCCTGCTGCCGCAGGACAAGCTGGAGGAGGGCAGGGCGGCCGTCGGGCGGCTGCGCCCGGATGTCCGGGTGATGAGCAGCGGCGACGCGATCGAGATCTACAAGGAGGTCGGCCTGCCCCGGGACGTCCTGTCCCGCTTCGCCGTCGCCGGGATGTCCGGCACGCACGGCATCGGCCACACCCGGATGGCCACGGAATCCGCCGTCACCACGCTCGGCGCCCATCCGTTCTCGACCGGGCCCGACCAGTGCCTGGTGCACAACGGCTCGCTGTCGAACCACAACAATCTCCGCCGCACCCTGAAGCACGGCGGCATGGCGTTCGAGACCGAGAACGACACCGAGGTCGCCGCCGCCTACCTGACCGCGGAGATGGCCAAGGGCAAGAATCTCGGCCAGGCGCTGGAAGGCGCGGTCGACGACCTCGACGGCTTCTTCACCTTTGTCGTCGGCACCAAATCCGGCTTCGGGGTCGTGCGCGACGCCATCGCCTGCAAGCCCGCGATCATGGCCGAGACCGACCGATATGTCGCCTTCGGGTCCGAATACCGGGCCCTGGTCAGCCTGCCCGGCATCGATGCGGCCCGGGTCTGGGAGCCGGAGCCGGCGACCGTCTATTTCTGGGAACGCTAGGCGCCGCGGCGCGGCCTCCACCCTTTCATCTCAGGGCGACACGATGCCAACCTACGACCTCGCCGCGACCCCCCTTCGCGACCTCAACCAGGCCTTGCACGCCATCGCCCCGGGCGACAACGACCGGCAGTTCAGCGTCCTCAATCCGCGCGGCCACCATGCCGTCGCCGTCGGCGTGCACGCGCCGGTGACGATCGATGTCATGGGCAGCGTCGGCTACTACTGCGGCAGCATGAACGACGAGGCGACGATCACCATTCATGGCTCGGCCGGCCCGGGCGTCGCCGAGAACATGATGTCCGGCACCGTCGTGGTCAAAGGTGATGCCAGCCAGTATGCCGGGGCCACCGGCTGCGGCGGGCTCCTGGTGATCGAAGGCAACGCCTCGTCGCGCTGCGGCATCTCGATGAAGGGCATCGACATCGTCGTGCGCGGCAGCATCGGCCACATGTCCGCCTTCATGGGCCAGGCCGGCAACCTCGTGGTGCYGGGCGACGCCGGCGAGGCCCTGGGCGATTCCCTCTACGAGGCGCGGATCTTCGTGCGCGGCAAGGTCAAGAGCCTCGGCGCCGATTGCGTCGAGAAGGAGATGCGGCCGGAGCATTTCGCGCTGCTGGCCGGGCTCTTGGACAAGGCCGGTGTCACCGACGCTCGGCCGCAGGAGTTCAGCCGCTACGGGTCGTCGCGCAAGCTCTACAACTTCCACGTCGACAATGCCGACGCTTATTGATCGGGGTCCGTCATGAGCTATCACAACCCGCCCACCGAACCCCGGATCTCGGCCACCTTCGACGAATACACGATGTCGGAGATCCGGCGCGCCGCGGCCACCGGCATCTATGACATCCGCGGCGGCGGCGCCAAGCGCAAGCTGCCGCATTTCGACGACCTGCTGTTCCTCGGCGCCTCGATTTCGCGCTACCCGCTCGAAGGCTATCGCGAGAAATGCGGCACCGATGTCGTGCTCGGCGCGCGCCACGCCAAGAAGCCGATCGAGCTGAAGATCCCGATCACCATCGCCGGCATGAGCTTCGGGTCGCTGTCCGGCCCGGCCAAGGAGGCGCTCGGCCGCGGCGCGACCATGGCCGGGACGTCGACCACCACCGGCGACGGCGGCATGACCGAGGAGGAGCGCGGCCATTCGGAGCGGCTGGTCTACCAGTACCTGCCGTCCCGCTACGGCATGAACCCGCGCGACCTGCGCCGCGCCGACGCCATCGAGATCGTCGTCGGCCAGGGGGCGAAGCCCGGCGGCGGCGGCATGCTGCTGGGCCAGAAGATCTCCGACCGGGTGGCGGAGATGCGGACCTTGCCGAAGGGCATCGACCAGCGCTCGGCCAGCCGCCACCCCGACTGGACCGGGCCGGACGATCTCGAGATCAAGATCCTCGAGCTGCGCGAGCTGACCGACTGGGAGAAGCCGATCTATGTGAAGGTCGGCGGCGCGCGGCCCTATTACKACACGGCGCTGGCGGTCAAGGCCGGCGCCGACGTCGTCGTGGTCGACGGCATGCAGGGCGGCACGGCGGCGACGCAGGAGGTCTTCATCGAGCATGTCGGCATGCCGACGCTGGCCTGCATCCGACCGGCCGTGCGGGCGCTGCAGGATCTCGGCATGCACCGCAAGGTCCAGCTCATCGTCTCGGGCGGCATCCGCAACGGCGCCGATGTCGCCAAGGCCCTGGCGCTCGGCGCCGACGCCGTGTCGATCGGCACCGCGGCGCTGATCGCGATCGGGGAGAACGATCCGCGCTGGGCGGCGGATTACGCGGCGCTCGGCACCACGGCCGCCGCCTATGACGACTGGCATGAGGGGCGGGACCCGGCCGGCATCACCACGCAGGATCCGGAGCTGATGAAGCGGGTCGATCCGATCGCGGCCGGCCGCCGCCTCGCCAACTACCTCAAGGTCATGGCGCTGGAGGCGCAGACGATCGCGCGGGCCTGCGGCAAGAACCATGTGCACAACCTGGAACCCGAAGATCTCTGCGCCCTGACGGTCCCTGCCGCCGCCATGGCGCAGGTGCCGCTCGCAGGCACGGACTGGATTCCCGGCAAGGGGGGCTACTAAAGGCAGCCGGGCGAACACCCCGGACAAGCCTAAAAACCAAGATGTCTCTGGGAGCTCACTGGGAGACCGAGCATGACGTTGGACCTTGCTGCCTTTGCCAAAGACAAGGGCATCAAATATTTCATGATCAGCTACACCGACCTGTTCTCCGGCCAGCGCGCCAAGCTGGTGCCGGCGCAGGCGATCGCCGCGATGCAGGAGGAGGGTGCGGCCTTTGCCGGCTTCGCCACCTGGCTCGACATGTCGCCGGCCCATCCCGACCTGTTCGCCGTGCCCGATCCGTCCTCCGTCATCCAGTTGCCGTGGAAGAAGGAGGTCGCCTGGGTGGCGGCCGATTGCAGGATGGACGGCCAGATCGTCGCCCAGGCCCCGCGCAACGTGCTGAAGCGGCTGGTGCAGGAGGCCGAGGCCGAGGGCAAGCGGGTGAAGACCGGCGTCGAGGCCGAGTTCTTCCTGATCACGCCCGACGGCAGCCGGATCTCGGACGACCGCGATACGGCGGCGAAGCCCTGCTACGACCAGCAGGCGGTGATGCGCCGCTACGACATCATCACCGAGATCTGCGACCACATGCTGGAGCTCGGCTGGGGCGCCTATCAGAACGACCATGAGGATGCCAACGGCCAGTTCGAGATGAACTGGGAGTACGACGATGCGCTGCAGACGGCCGACAAGCACTCCTTCTTCAAGTTCATGGTCAAGTCCATCGCCGAAAAGCACGGGCTGCGCGCCACCTTCATGCCGAAGCCGTTCAAGGGGCTGACCGGCAATGGCTGCCACTGCCACATCTCGGTCTGGGACAACAGCGGCCGGACCAACGTCTTCGCCGACAAGGCGGCCGAGTTCGGGCTGTCGGCGGAGGGGCGGCACTTCCTCGGCGGCATCATGAGGCACGCCTCCTCGCTGGCCGCGATCACCAACCCGACGGTCAATTCCTACAAGCGCATCAACGCGCCGCGCACGATCTCGGGCGCGACCTGGTCGCCGAACTCGGTCACCTGGACCGGCAACAACCGCACCCATATGGTCCGCGTGCCCGGGCCCGGCCGGTTCGAGCTGCGCCTGCCGGACGGCGCCGCCAACCCCTATCTGCTGCAGGCGGTGATCATCGCTGCCGGCCTCGAAGGCCTGCGCCATCGTGCCGATCCCGGCCCGCATCACGACATCGACATGTACAGCGAAGGCCATCTGGTGAAGGACGCGCCGCGCCTGCCGCTGAACCTGCTCGACGCGCTGCGGGCCTATGACGCCGATGAGGGCCTGAAGCAGGCGGTCGGCCCGGAATTCTCCGCTGCCTATCTCAAGCTCAAGCATCAGGAATGGAACGCCTACGCCTCCCACTTCACCCAGTGGGAGCAAGACACCACGCTCGACATCTGAGGGCGCAGGAACGCCTTGTCAGGGCGCAAATCGCGCCTATGATGAAGAAATAAATATTCTATAGAGTGAAAACAGGGGACCGGACATGGCTCTATCGTGGCGCTTTTCGGCTCTCGCGGATCGCCATCGCGCGCTGGGGTCGAAGCTCGAGGACTGGAGCGGCATGGGCACCGCCTGGACCTACGACAAGGACATGTCGGCGGAGCATGTGGCGGTCCGCACCAAGGCCGGCCTGATGGACGTGTCGGGCCTGAAGAAGGTCCATCTGGTCGGGCCGCACGGCATCGCCGTGCTCGACACCATCACCACCCGCAGCATGGCCAAGATCACTCCGGGCCGGTCGGTCTATGGCTGCATGCTCAACGATCGCGGATATTTCACCGAGGATTGCATCACCTACCGCACCGGCCCCAATTCCTGGATGCTGGTGCACGGCTCCGGCTCCGGCCATGAGGAGGTGGTCAAGCAGGCCGCCGGCCGAAACTGCGCCGTGCTGTTCGACGACGACATCCACGACCTCTCGCTGCAGGGCCCGCTGGCGGTCGACTATCTCGCCAGGCACGTCCCCGGCATCCGCGACCTGAAGTATTTCCACCATATGCAGACGACGCTGTTCGGCGCGCCGGTGATGATCTCGCGCACCGGCTACACCGGCGAACGCGGCTACGAGATCTTCGTCCGCGGCCAGGATGCCCCCCTGGTCTGGGACACGATCCTCGACGAGGGCAAGGACATGGGCATCATCCCGTGCTGCTTCAGCGTGCTCGACATGCTGCGGGTCGAGAGCTACCTGCTGTTCTACCCCTACGACAATTCGCAGATGTATCCCTTCGCCGATGAGGGCCCGGGGGATTCGCTGTGGGAACTTGGCCTCGACTTCACCGTCAGCCCCGGCAAGACCGGCTTCCGCGGCGCCGAGGAGCATGCTCGCCTGAAGGGCCGCGAGCGCTTCAAGATCTTCGGCCTGCTGATCGACGCCGATCGCCCGGCCGATGCCGGCGACGAGGTCTGGGCCGACGGCCGCAAGGTCGGTGTCATCACCTGTCCCTGCTATTCGTCGCTGACCCGCAAGTCGATGGCGATCGCGCGGCTCGACGTTGACAGGGCGGTGCATGGCACGAAGCTCGAGGTGCGCGGCAAGGCGGTGGAGGCGTCCGCCACCGCCCACACGCTGCCCTTCGACGACCTGGAGAAGAAGAAGCGGACGGCGGTGGGCTAGGGGCGGCCATGCTGGTCGCAGGGATCAAGAGCCGGCCGGTCTACAAGGGCCTCGTCCTCCAGCCCCATGCCCGGCGACACATCTTCGCCCTCGAAGGGGAAGGAGCCCTGGCCCTGCTCGACCAGCGGGCGGCGCTGGATAGCCCGATCCTGTCCCGCAGCGAGATTCTCTATGCGCCCGGCGGCTCGCAGGGAAGGGGGCACGACCACGCCCTGCTCGGCCTCGGCGCCAGGGCGTGCTGGAGCGCGCCCACCGTCCCGACACTGCTGTTCCGGCTGAACGGCACGCTGGCGACCGCGCGGATGGGCACGCGCCTCTATATTGCGGGAACTGAGGGGTTCATCGGCCAGGCAATGGCCGTAGCTCTCGACCGCGGCATGGATTACGCCTCGGTGATCACCGAGCATCGCGGCTCGCTGGCCCGGCGCGTCCAGTGCGTGCATTGCAAGGGCATCACCGAGGGCGTGACCACCAGCGTCTTCCCCTGCAGCCATTGCGGGCTGGCGCTGCTGGTGCGCGACCACTATTCGCGCCGGCTCGCCGCCTTCCAGGGCGTCAACATCGATGCGGAGGAGCCGGGCAGCGCCCCGGCCCCGGAGGAGGTGTTCCGGTGAGCGGCGGCATCGAGATCCCCGTCCGCGTGGCCCGGATCACCCCGGTCGCCGAGCGGGTCAAGCGCTTCCGTTTCGAACGGGTGGACGGCGCGCCCCTGCCGCATTTCTCCGGCGGCGCCCACGTCATCGTCGTCATGGACGATGACGGCCACACGCGCCGCAATGCCTATTCGCTGATGTCGCCGCCGGATGATTGCTCGGGCTACGAGGTCAGCGTGCTGCATGTCGAGGATTCGCGCGGCGGGTCGACCTTCATGCATGAGCGGCTGCGGGAGGGCGACGAGCTGAAGATCAGCCACCCGGTCAACCTGTTCCAGCCCGACTGGCGCGGCCGCAAGCACCTGCTGGTCGCGGGCGGCATCGGCATCACGCCCTTCCTCGCCATGATGCGGCAATTCACCCTCGAAGGCCGGGAGTTCGAGCTGCACTACGCCATCCGCAGCCGCGACCGCGGCGCCTATTGGCGCGAGCTGGTCGAGCGCTACGGCCCGCATCGCGTCTCGGTGTATTGCGATGCCGAGGGCGATGCCATTCCGCTCGGGCGCCTGCTCGACAGCCAGCCGCTCGGCACACATCTCTATGTCTGCGGCCCGTCCGGGATGATCGACGGCGTGCTCAAGGCGGGGGTGGAGGCCGGCTGGCCGGCCGAGAACCTGCACTTCGAGCGCTTCCTGGGGTCGCTGCCCGGCACGCCCTTCGTCATCCGGCTCACGCGCTCCGGCAAGACCGTCCAGGTCGGGCGCCATGAGAGCATGCTGGAGGCGATCGAGGCGGCGGGCGTCGACGCGCCGTTCCTGTGCCGCGGCGGCGCCTGCGGCCAGTGCGAGGCCGCGGTCGTCGCCTGCGACGGCACGCTGCTGCATCACGACGTCTATCTGACGGACGAGGAAAAAGCGTCCGGCCGCAAGGTCATGGTCTGCGTGTCCCGTTTCGAGGGCACCGCATTGCACCTCGACCTTTAGCCGGAGCGGGACAAGGAGGCCGACATGGCGATCGTCTTCAGGCAGGAGACCTTCCGCGACGATTTCAGCTACCGCAACAGCCCGGCGACCATCCGCCGGTTCCCGTTCCCGTTCCACGAAGACAGCTACATGTACGCCGTCAACATGGAACCGCATGTGCGCGGCGAGACAGGCACGGTCTACGAGACCCTGATCGACGTCGACGAGCACTACGTCGCCGAGATGCGGGACCGCGCGCTGGTGCTGGCCGAGGACCCGCTGCGCTACCAGGCCCTGCCGCACATGATGAGCGCGCAATGGGACACGCTGGAGCTGCTGATGGAGCAGCAGGCCGAGGGCTATCCCGAGCATTTCAGCCTGACCCGCGATGGCGACCGCTGGCGCTGGATCAACCGGCCGCTCGGCATCGACGACAGCTTCATCTTCGGCAATCCGTCGACGCTGCCCTATGAGCCGTTCGAATACATCACCCGGCAGGCGCAGGGCGATTTCTGCATCGTCGACCAGCGCAACGGCAATCTGTGGATGGATGCCGGCATGGTGACGACCCAGGCCGACTGGTCGCTCGATTTCGACATCGGCATGAACTTCATGGAATGGCACGGGCCGGTGCCGCTGGCGCATCAGATCGGGGTGTTCGACCGCGCCCTGAAATTCCTGCTCAACCTGCAGCAGGGCAAGCCGACGCGCCGGTTCAACTGGACCATGACGATCAACCCGCGCCTCGACACCAGCCCGGAGAACTATCCGAAATGGGGGCCGGACCGGACGACCGTGACGCCGGATAATGTCGGCGAGAAGGTGCATCTGCGGGTCGAGCTGCAGTCGCTCTGGCGGCTGCCGCGGTCGAACGCGATCCTGTTCGTCATCCGCTGCTATCTGATCAGCATGAACGAGCTGGTGACCGTGCCGAAATGGGCGCGGCGCCTGCCGCGC
Source organism: Inquilinus sp. YAF38 (assembly GCF_052113205.1). NCBI lineage: Bacteria > Pseudomonadati > Pseudomonadota > Alphaproteobacteria > Rhodospirillales > Rhodospirillaceae > Inquilinus > Inquilinus sp. YAF38. Next base: position 24,188 of record NZ_JBFRCU010000019.1, read on the forward strand.
GTGCTGCGCACCCTGCCGCCCGAGCTGGTCGACTACAAGGGGCTGACGCGCTACCGCGAGGACACGATCAAATGGCTCTCGGCCTATGACGACGGCACCCCGACCAGCCCCGGGATCTGGCCGGATTGAACGGCGAAGACACCAAGAACAGCATGCCTGCAACAGGGGAATGATCCATGACCAGAGTGGCCGTTATCGGCGCCGGCCCATCCGGCCTTGCCCAGCTGCGGGCCTTCCAGTCGGCGGCTCAGAAGGGCGCCGAGATCCCGGAGATCGTCTGCTTCGAGAAGCAGGCCGATTGGGGCGGTCTGTGGAACTACACCTGGCGCACCGGCCTGGATGAGTACGGCGAGCCGGTCCATGGCAGCATGTACCGCTATCTCTGGTCGAACGGCCCGAAGGAATGCCTGGAGTTCGCCGACTATTCCTTCGAGGAGCATTTCGGCAAGCCGATCGCGTCCTATCCGCCGCGGGCCGTGCTGTGGGACTACATCAAGGGCCGGGTCGAGAAGGCGAATGTCCGCCCCTGGGTGCGCTTCAGCACGCCGGTGCGCATGGTCCGGTTCGACGCCGACACGAAGATGTTCACGGTGACGGCCCACAACCGCATCGAAGACCGCATGTATGACGAGGAATTCGACTATGTCGTCGTCGCCAGCGGCCATTTCTCGACCCCGAACGTCCCCCAGTTCGAAGGCGTGAAGACCTTCAACGGGCGGGTGCTGCACGCCCATGATTTCCGCGACGCGCTCGAGTTCAAGGGCAAGGACATCCTGATCGTCGGCCGCAGCTACTCGGCCGAGGACATCGGCTCCCAGTGCTGGAAATACGGTGCCAAGTCGGTGACCACCAGCTATCGCTCGAAGCCGATGGGCTTCAAATGGCCGCAGAATTTCGAGGAGCGACCGCTGCTGGTCAGGCTCGAGAACCGCACCGCGCATTTCCTCGACGGCTCCAGCAAGGAGGTCGATGCGCTGATCCTCTGCACCGGCTACCAGCATCATTTCCCGTTCCTGCCGGATGATCTGCGGCTGAAGACCGCCAACCGGCTGTGGAGCGACAGCCTGTACAAGGGCGTGGTCTATGACCGCAATCCGCGGCTGTTCTATATCGGCATGCAGGACCAGTTCTATACGTTCAACATGTTCGACGTGCAGGCTTGGTGGGCCCGCGACGTCATGATGGGCCGCATCGAGCTACCGGCGGAAGAGGAGTTGAAGGCGAATTTCGCCAAGTGGCGCGCGCGGGAGGAGACCCTCGACGGCGCCGAGCAGATGATCTGGTTCCAGGGCGACTATGTGAAGGAACTGCTGGCCGAGACGGATTATCCGCCCTTCGACATCGAGGGCACGAACAAGACCTTCATGGAGTGGGAGCACCACAAGGCGGAAAACATCATGGGCTTCCGCAACAACGCCTATCGGTCGCTGATGACCGGCACCATGTCGCCGGCGCACCACACGCCGTGGCTGGAGGCGCTCGACGATTCGATGGAGGCCTATCTCGGAGGCTGAGTTCCGCGGAGAGCCCGGAAGCCGCAGCCAAGTTGACCGAGGCAACTGAGCGACAGCGGTCGACTCCGCCGCCCGCCTGATGGCCCAGCAGCGTTGATCCGCCTCAACACGGCACCTCCCACGGCGGGTGGTATCCGCTGCCTTCCGGCCGGCGCGCAATAACCGTCATTTTCGCCATTGGCGCTGCCGGGAGTCAGGATCGCCTGTCCGCTATCGCGTAAAGTATCCGGCATCCTCCATACTGCGTCATCAACGGACACTTCGGGATAGGACGCATACTCCGTAGAATCTCCTCCGAGCCGTATGCGATGCCTGAGAGGTCGGTGGCGCTGAAGAGGACGCCAGCATGCAGTTTCACCTGAACGGCTTCCGCTCCGGGGATCCCATGGTTTTGGAAGCCGCCCCGAACGACCCGCAAGCGGATGTCGTCGATGTGATGATCATCGGCTGTGGTCCCGCAGGGCTGACCCTGGCCGCGCAGTTGGCGCATTTCCCGTCGATCCGCACCCGCATCGTCGAGCAGAAGACTGGGCCGCTTTCACTGGGACAGGCCGACGGGGTTGCCTGCCGCACGATGGAGATGTTCAGCGCCTTCGGCTTTGCCGACCGGGTGATGAAAGAAGCCTATTGGGTCAATGAAACCACCTTCTGGAAGCCCGGCGGGGGCGAGACACGGCAGATCGTTCGCCACGGACGCATCCCCGATACCGAGGAGGGGCTTTCCGAATTTCCCCATGTGATCCTGAACCAGGCCCGGGTGCATGACTTCTATCTGGAGCGGATGCGCCATGCGCCGAGCCGCCTCGTTCCCGATTACGGCCTGCGCCTGGTCGGCCTCACAATTCCCGATGACCCCGCGGAGCCGCTGACCGTTCGCCTGCAACCGGTCGACGCGACGGGCGAAGACGGGATCGAAACCGTCCGGGCGCGCTATGTCGTCGGCTGCGACGGCGCCCGAAGCGGCGTCCGCAAGGCGATGGGGCGCGAATTGCACGGGGAATCGGCCAATCAGGCCTGGGGCGTGATGGACGTTCTGGCCTATAGCGACTTCCCCGACATCCGGCTGAAGAGCGTGATTCAATCGCCGAACGACGGCAACATCCTGATTATCCCGCGCGAGGGCGGCTATCTCGTGCGGCTCTATATCGAACTCGACAAGCTGGACGAGGATGAACGGGTCGCGGCGAAGCATATCAGTCAGGACCATTTGATCGCGGCGGCGCAGCGCATCCTCGATCCCTATGTGCTGGACGTGAAGCAGGTGGCCTGGTGGTCGGTCTATGAGATCGGGCAGCGGCTCTGCGACAAGTTCGACGACGTCCCGGCCGGGCAGGAAGAAACGCGCCTGCCACGGGTCTTCATCGCCGGCGACGCCTGTCACACCCATAGCCCGAAGGCAGGGCAGGGCATGAACGTCTCCATGCAGGACGCGTTCAATCTGGGGTGGAAGCTGGCCGCCGTGTTGCAAGGCCTGGCGATGCCCGCATTGCTGCACAGCTATTCGGCGGAACGGCAGAGGATCGCCAAGGAACTGATCGATTTCGACCGCCAGTTTGCCGAGATGTTCAGTGCCAAGCCGAAGACCGAAGACGACGAGGACGGTGTCGATCCGGCTGAATTCCAGCGGTATTTCATCAGACAGGGGCGCCTCACGGCGGGCACTGCAACGCATTATGAGCCCTCCGCCCTGACCGGGACGGGAACGCATCAGCGTTTGGCCGAGGGGTTCGTGGTCGGCATGCGGTTCCATTCGGCGCCGGTCGTCCGGCTGGCGGATGCCAAGCCCATGCAGCTGGGACATGTGGCGGAGGCTGACGGCCGCTGGCGGATCTACCTGTTCGCCGGGACGGACGGATCGGCGCCGGGCTCGCCGCTGGTCGGGCTCTGCGATTTCCTCGCGCATGATCCGGTCTCGCCCGTGCGCCGTCACACGCCCGCCGGCGTGGACAACGATGCGGTCTTCGACATTCGCGCCATCTTCCAGCAACCGCATCAGTCGCTGTCGATGGATGCGCTGCCGGAGCTGTTATGGCCCTGCAAGGGACAGTTCGGCCTGCGCGATTACGAGAAAGCCTTCTGCGCCGATCCGAAGGCAGGCGACATCTATCGGATGCGCGGCATCGATCGCGAGCAGGGCTGCATGGTGGTGGTTCGTCCGGACCAATATGTGGGGCAGGTGCTGCCGCTCGACGCCCATGCCGAGCTTGCCGATTATTTCGCACGGATCTTGACCGCTCGCGCCTGACGAAAGCGGGCCCTGACGTTATTACGCAATCATTTAGGTTTAATGTTTCCGATCTGGCAAGCCATCCGAAGCGGAAATGCCGGGATCACCCGGCCCGGCGCAAATACGCGGCCAGCTCTTCGCCGAAGCGCCGCACCTCCCCCAGCGTGTTGTAATGGACCATCGAGGCGCGCAGCGCGCCCGTCGCCATCGGCAGGCCCAGCCGGTGCATCAGCCGTGGCGCATACATGTGGCCGTCGCGGATGCCGATGCCGGCATCCGACATCGCGTCGGCGATCGCCTGGGGCGAGCGGCCGGGGATGTTGAAGCAGATCGTCGGCACGCGCCCGCCCACCTGGGCCTCGTCGGCGATGCCATAGATCGTGGCGCCGCAGGCCTTCAACTGGCGCAGCATCTCGCGCGAGAGTTCGGCCTCATAGGCCCGGATCGCGGCCATGGCCGCCACGATGTCGTCGCGCCGGGACCCGTTCGACGGCCAGGTGAAGCCGCGGCCGAGGGCTTCGAGATAGCGCACCGAGGCGTCCATGCCGGCGACGTTCTCATAGACGAAGGTGCCGGCCTCGACCTTGTAGGGCGGCTCGTCGGGGATGAAGTCCTCGCGGAAGGTCGGCAGCCGCTTCAGCGTTTCGAAGCGGCCCCACAGGAAGCCCATATGCGGCGAGAAGTTCTTGTAGCCGGAGCAGACCAGGTAGTCGCAGCCCCAGGCCTGGACGTCGATCAGCCCGTGTGGGCCGTAGTGGACGCAATCGACGAAGACCTCGGCCCCGACGGCCTGCGCCGCCCGCGACACCGCGGCGATGTCGACGATGGTGCCGATCGAATGGGCGGTGGCGGTGCAGGCCACCAGCCGCGTGCGCGACGACAGCAGCGGCACCAGATCCTCGACATGCAGGGTGCCGTCCTCGCGCATCCGCCACCAGGCGAACTTCGCCCCGGCGCTCTCCAGCGCCAGCCAGGTGGCGATGTTGGCGTCATGGTCCATGTCGGTGACCACGATCTCGTCGCGCTCGCCCAGCATCTGGCCGATGCCGAGGCTGACCAGCCGGATGAACGACGTGGCGTTCATGCCGAAGCAGATCTCGGCCGGCTGATACGCGTTGACCAGCAGCCCGACGCTCTCCCGCGCCTCGGCCACCGCGCGGTCGACGGCCCGGCTCTTGTCGTAGCGGCCGCCGCGCTGGACGTTGTGGTCGACCAGGTGGCGGGTGACGGCGTCCAGCACGCTCTGCGGGATCTGCGCGCCGCCGGCATTGTCGAGGAAGATGAAGTCGCCGGCCTTCTCCGTCTGCAGGGCCGGGAACTGGGCGCGAACCGCGTCGATCGGGAAGGCCTCTGCTGGCATCTGGGTCACGATAATCTCCATTGATGAGACGCGGTCAGGACCGGCCGGCGCGCCGCTTGGCGCGCATTTCGAGATGGCCGATCAGCCGGACCAGCGGCCAGAGGAAGGTGAGATAGATGATCGCGGCGCCGATCAGCGGCGTCGGGTTGGCCATCTGGGCCTGGGCGTCGGTGGCCTGCTTCAGCAGGTCCGGCATGGCGACGACCGAGGCCAGGGCCGTGTCCTTGAACACCGACACGCAGTTGCTGGTCAGCGGCGGGATGATGACGCGGATCGCCTGCGGCAGGATGACCTTGCGCATCGTCAGCCAGAACGGCAGGCCGAGTGCAGCGGAGGCTTCGAACTGCCCGCGCGGGATGCTCTCGATGCCGGCGCGGCAGACTTCGGCGGTGAAGGCCGCCAGCACCATCGACAGGGCGAGAGTGGCGGAGACGAAGGAGGACAGCCGGATGCCGACAAAGGGCAGGGCGTAGTAGATCAGGATCAGCAGCACCAGGATCGGCAGCGCCCGGAACACGTCGATATAGCCGATCGCCAGCAGCCGCAGCGGCCGGGGCGCGTAGAGCCGGGCCAGGCACACCAGCAGCCCGGCCAGCGTGCCGAGGACGATGCTGGTGCAGCCCAAGAGGATGGTGTTGCCCAGGCCGCGCAGCAGGATCGGCACCGAGCGCAGCAGCACCGGCCCGTTGAAGAAGGTGTCGATCAGTTCCATGGTCCGGACCGGATGGCGCAGCGGGAGGGCCGGGCGTGCCGCCCGGCCCGGTTTCGGCCGTTACTGGGCCTGCGGGATCGGCCCCGGCGTCACCGTGCTGGTGCCCGGCTCCGGATCGACCCCGAACCAGGTCTTGTGGATCGCGGCCAGGGTGCCGTCGGTCTTCATCGCACTGATCGCGTCATTCGCCTTCGCCAGCAGCGGGTGGTTCTTGCGGGTCATCATGGCGAAGCGCTCGCCGGTCGGGATGCGGACCAGGATTTTCAGCGCCGGCATCTGCTTGATCGCGTATTGGAATCCGGCCAGTTCGCCGGCGCCGCCGTCGATACGGCCGTTCTGCACCTCGAGCAGCAGGTCCTGCTGGGCGTTGTAGCTCTTGACCTCGGCGAAGCCGAGCTTGTCGCCATTCGCCTTGGCATAAGCCTCGCCGGTCGATCCGGAGATCACGCCGATGGTCTTGCCCTTGAGATCATCCAGCGAATGGATCGGCGAATCCGCCTTGCCGACGATGGTGCCGTCGCTGTCGTAGTAGGGCTGGGTGAAAGCCTGGTTCTGCAGGCGTTCATTGGTGACCGAGATCGAGGAGATGGCGAAGTCGATGCGGCTGGAGCTGGTGGCGGCGAACAGCGCCTGGAAGCCGAGGTCCTGGAACTCGATATCGACGCCGATGCGCTTGGCCACCTCCTTGGCGACGTCGACCTCGAAGCCCTCGAAGGCGCCGCTGTCGGTCTTGTACTCCCAGGGCGGATTGGCCGGGTAAGCCCCGACCGTAATGGTCTCGGCCAGAGCCGGCGATGCGGCTGCCAGACCGGCTGCGACCAGAATGCTCAGCGTCCCGAAGAATTTCATCATCCGTGCCTCCTCTGCTTGCCCGCCTCGCGGGCGTTTTTGGCTTTTCATCGCTGAAGAGGCTGGCGCTGTATCGGCTCAGTGCCGTCCGCTCGCTGGGCGGGCAGGCTGAGAGGCCGCCTCGTTGGTGGCGCTATGGGATCATGGAGGATGCCCCGGATCAACCGGATTGTTTTAGGCCTGAAGCTTCTCCCATGCAATTCCATGTTTCTCCCTGGCGGTGTGCTGGAACACTGAGCCTAGATAGTTGTGATTGCAGATATTCTGACCTAAAGTTCGCGGATGGACCCGCTCCCGGCAAGAGGGGCGAGTCCATCCGAAAACGGGAGGGTATGATGTCAACCGATAGTCTCGCCGGCCTGGCGTCTTCATTGCTCGACGGCTCGATCAGAGTGGTCGACCTCACCGCGCCGCTCGGGCCGGAGACGCCGGTGATCCAGCTGCCGCCCGAGATCGGCAAGGCCACGCCGGCGGTGAAGGTCCACCAGATCTCGCACTACGACGAGAACGGCCCGTTCTGGGCCTGGAACTGGCTCGAGCTCGGCGAGCATACGGGCACCCATTTCGATGCCCCGGTGCATTGGATCACCGGCCGGGACCATCCCGACGGCACCACCGACCGCATCCCGCCGAAGAGCTTCGTCGCGCCGGTCAACGTCATCGACCGCTCCAAGGAGACCGAGGCCGACCCCGACTATCTGCTGACGGTCGACAGCATCAAGGCGTGGGAGGCCAAGCACGGTGCGATCGAGGCCGGGTCCTGGGTCGTGCTGCGCACCGACTGGTACAAGCGCAACGGGTCGTCGGAGACCTTCCTGAATGCCGACCAGAACGGCCCGCATTCGCCGGGCCCGACGGCGGAGGCGATCGAATACCTGCTGTCGAAGGGCATCGTCGGCTGGGGCTCCGAGACGGTCGGCACCGATGCCGGCTCGGCCGGCGGCATGACACCCCCGTTCCCCGCCCACAACCTGCTGCACAAGGCCAACCGCTACGGCCTGGCCAGCCTGTGCCATCTCGACCAGCTGCCGCCGAAGGGGGCGATCCTGATCGCGGCGCCGCTGAAATTCGTCGGCGGCACCGGGTCGCCGGTGCGCGCGCTTGCGCTGGTGCCCCGGGCAGGGTAGGGGCCGGGCCTCGCAAGACTGGAAGCAGGTGGGAGCGCGATGACCGACAGATTTGCCGGAACGGTGCTGCGCCGGCTGGAGCAGGGCGAGACGCGCCCGACCCTGGGCGAGATCGGCCTCAACCAGTTCGCGCCCTATCTGATGAACCGGGTGATGGCGCGGTGGAACGCCAACATGTCCGACGCGCTGAAGGCGCACGACATGACCACCACCAAGATGCGCGCGCTCGCCATCCTCGGCATCTCGTCGACGCTGACGATCAACGAGCTGTCGGTCTATGCGGTGACCGAGCAGTCGACCATGAGCCGCACGCTCGATGCGCTGGAGGAGCAGGGCTTCATCCGCCGGCAGCCGCGCGCCGAGGACATGCGGGTCCGCGACATCGCCATCACCGAGGAGGGCCGGGCCGTCTTCGACGCGGTGTGGCCGACCATGTACGGGCTGCTGACGCAGATGTTCGAGGGCGTCGACGGCGACGAATACGTCGCCTTCGTCGCCACCCTGCACAAGATTCTGCGCAACATCCGCAAGCACGACATCTGAACGGTTACAGCGTCGCGATGGTTTTCAGCGCGCCGTCGAGGGCGGTGCCGTCCTCGTCGACCAGGGCGGCCTGGCGCAGCCGGCGCAGCCAAGCGGCGCCGTCGTCGCGGCCGACCAGCAGGGGCAGGCCGGACAGCACCCGCTGGAACTTCGACTCGCCGCGGGCATGGGTGTCCGAGTAGCCCTTGACCAGCCGCCGGCATTCCAGGACCTCGACCGCGAGGTCGTAATTCACCCGCAGCGTGTCGAGCGCAGTGGCTAGCCAGGCGTCGCGATGCGCGGTCTCGCGCCCATGGCGCAGCGTGCCGCGGCGGACCCGTCGCAGCGCCGACACGGCCTGCAGCCCGAGGAACCAGAAGATCGTCCCGGTGCGCACGCGCCGGCCGCGGCTGACCAGCCGGTCGAGCCGCGCGAACAGCGCCGGCCGTACCTCGATCCAGGCGCCGAGCGATCTCGGCAGTGTGCCGCAGACCTCTTCCATGCGCGGATGCATGTATTCCGTTGCATAGACGATCTGGTCCGGCCCGGCGCCGACCTCGCGGCGCACGCGCTCGAACCGGCGCGAGCGGACCTTCAGGTCGGCGACGCGGATCACGTCGTCATAGGCCATTGCGACCGCCACATATTTCGCCGCCGCGACGGTGAAGGCCAAGCCCTTCTCGGCGCCGCCCCGGGTCAGGTCCTCGATGTGCAGCCGGGCCAGGAGCGTCAGGTACTCATCCGCATAGGCCGGGTCCTGATAGTCGGTCAGCCGCTTCACGCCGGCGAACAGCATCGGGTGGGCGGCGGCGGGAAATTCCCCGGCAATCCGCGCGACGAGGCGGTCGAGCGCGGGATGCCCGGCTGCCGTCGGCAACGCGTCGAAGCGTTTTTCCGGCGCGCGGGTGACGGTCTCGATGTTTGGAGCCGCGGCCCGGTCGCAGGCGGTGCGGAAGGCGGCGACGCTGGCGTCCACGCCCCGGCCGCCGGCGCGGATCGTCGCCTCGAACGCTTCCCGGGGGAATGGCAAGGCCTTGGCCCCGGCCAGGGCGCCGAACATCGCGGCGGAGATCATGCTGCCGTTGCGGCCCGCCAGGGCCTCCATGTCGAAGGCGATGGTGCGCCGGGCGGCGAAGTCGGTGGCGTCGACCACGGCCACGGGGTCGCCGGTGCCGTCGCCCGGCTTCTCCTTCTCGACCACGGCGAAGGCACGGTGCGTCGACGCGATCAGCGTGGTGCGGTCGGGCGTGACCAGGCCGCGCAGCACCGCGCGCCCGGCCTCCATCAGCTCGGCGGCCAGCACCACGTCGACGTCGCCCGGTGTCGGCATCAGGGCGAAGACCGGCGTGGCGCCCGGCTTCGCGGCGATCATCTCGATATAGTAGATGGTCGCGCCGGTGCGCTGGGCCACGCCCGGCACCGAGGTCGACTGGGCGGCCCAGCCATTGGCCTCGGCCAGCGCGACGATCCAGTCGGCCAGGACCCCGCCGCCCTGGCCGCCCATGGCCAGGATGGCGACGGCCAGCGGCCGGTCCTGGGACAGCAACGAACGATCCGGCAGCGTGTCGGCCACGGCGTTCATTCGGCGAAGACAATGCGGCGGCTCTCGCGGCGGCGCTGCAGCCAGCCGATCACCGCTCCGCGCAGCCGCGCCAGCAGGCGGTCGGCCCGGGTCGGGTTCTGGATGATGTCGGCCCGGTAGAAGGACGGGCACAGGATCGCGGCCTCGGAGACCTCGCCGCAATTGCCGCAGCCGACGCAGGACTGGTCGATGGCGGCGACCGGGTCGTCCTTCAGCGGATCGTCGGTGTGCTTGATCGACAGCGACGGGCAGCCGGACAGCCGGATGCAGGCGTGGTCGCCGGTGCAGACATCCTCGTCGACGCCGAAGCGCTGCCGCACCACGCGCCGCCCGTCCTTCACCGCCTTGGCCAGCAGCGGCTTGATCCGGCGCTGCTTGTTCAGCATGCATTCGGAGGAGGCGACGATGATCTTCGGCCCGGGCTCGGGCGTGGTCAGCGCCTCGCGGAAGGTGTCGCGCAGGCGGGCCACGTCGTAGGTCCGGTCGATCTGGCGCACCCATTTGGCGCCGATGCCGCGGACTGCGTCGGTGATCGCGTTGTTGGTCTGGCGCCGCGGGTTGTCGGCGCGGGAGGACGGGATGTCCTGGCCCCCGGTCGCCGCGGAATAGTAGTTGTCGACGATCAGGATGACGCCGTCATGCTTGTTGAACACGGCGTTGCCGATCGAGGAGGTGAGGCCGTTGTGCCAGAAGCCGCCATCGCCCATCACCGAGATCGCGCGCTTGTCCGCCTTGACGTTGAAGGCCGAGGCCGAGGCCGGGCCGAGGCCGTAGCCCATCGTCGTCGCGCCAATGTTGAAGGGCGGCAGGATCGAGAACAGGTGGCAGCCGATATCCGCCGAGACGTGGTGCTGCCCGAGCTCCTTCTCGGTCAGCTTGAGCGCCGCGAAGATCGGCCGTTCGGGGCAGCCGGTGCAGAAGCCGGCCGGTCGCGGCGGCACCACCGCGGCCAGCGTCTTGACACGCTGGTCGGCCAGCACCGCCGAGGCGTCCGGGGGCGGCGGCCGGTTGCCGAGCAGCGCCGGCGCATGCGCCTCGAGGAAGGCCGACAGCCCCTTCATCAGCACCGGCGCGGTGTATTCGCCGCCCATCGGCAGCACATCCTTGCCGGCGACCCGGGTCTGGATGTCGCGGCGCTTCAGGATGGCGTTGAGCGACTGTTCGATATAGTCGGGCGATCCCTCCTCGACCATCAGCACCGCGTGCTTCGATGAGCAAAAAGCCGCGAGCTCGTCGTCGATCAGCGGATAGGCGACGTTGAGGACATGGATCGGGACGAGCGAGCGCCCGTAGATGTCGGCCAGGCCGAGCAGCTGCAGCGAACGGATCAGCGAGTTGTAGAGACCACCCAGCACGACGATGCCGACATCGCCCTCCGCCGGACCGAAGGTCTCGTTCAGCCTGCGGCCCTTGATGAACTCGACCGCGGCGGGCCAGCGCTGCTCGATCTTCTCCTTCTCATGCAGGAAGGAGGCGGGCGGCAGCACGATCCGGCTGGTGTCGCGGATCGGATTCTCCATCGCCTGCCGCAGGGTAAAGGCCGGGCGCCGGTTGTCCTTGGCGGTGAACTGGCCATGGACATGGCAGGTGCGGATGCGGACCTGCAGCATGACTGGCGTGTTGGTGCCTTCGGAGAGCTCGAAGCCGGTCTCCACCGCCTGTACGATCGACGGCAGGTTCGGGCGCGGGTCCAGCAGCCAGATCTGCGACTTCATCGCAAAGGCGTGGCTGCGCTCCTGCATGATCGAGGAGCCCTCGCCGTAATCCTCGCCGATGATGATCAGGGTGCCGCCGGTGACCCCGCCGGACGCCAGGTTCGACAGCGCGTCGGCGGCGACATTGGTGCCGGCGGTGGACTTCCAGGTCACGGCGCCGCGCAGCGGATACATCACCGACGCCGACAGCATCGCCGCCGCCGCCGCCTCGGAGGCCGAGGTCTCGAAATGAACGCCTAGCTCCTCCATCACGTCCCGGGCGTCGGACAGCACGTCCATGAGGTGGGAGATCGGCGAGCCCTGATAGCCGCCGACATAGGCGACGCCGGACTGCAGCAAGGCCTTGGTGATCGCGAGGATGCCTTCGCCCTTGAAGGTTTCGCCCTCCCCGAGCTTCAGATCCTCGACCTCCCGGGCAAATGAGCGCTCGGCCATGGCGTTCCTCCGCCGGCGACTCTCCGGCGCAAATTATTTGCAAAAGCATATTTCGGGACGGGCCATTGTTCAACACGCGATCGGCCGCAGCGGTCGGGAGGCGCGCCGGGCGCGATCGTTGACCTGGCCGAAGCGGCACCATAGTGTCGGCCCTTTCCTTCGATAGTCCGGGGGCCGCCGTGGCCCAGATCCTGGTTCAGGGCCTGGCGAAGTCCTATCGCGTGGCCGAGCGTGACCCCGGGGTGCTGGGCGCCATGCGCGGACTGCTGCGCCGGCGCTGGCGCACGGTCGAGGCGTTGAAGGATGTCAGCTTCACCCTGGAGCGTGGCGAGCTGCTGGGCTTCATCGGCCCCAACGGCGCGGGCAAGTCGACCACCATCAAGATCCTGTCGGGGATCCTGCGGCCCGATTCCGGCCGGGTCGAGGTCGACGGCCTGGTGCCGTACCGCGACCGCATCCGGCATGTCGGCCGGATCGGTGTCGTGTTCGGCCAGCGGACGCAGCTGTGGTGGGACCTGCCGGTGGCCGACGGCTTCGACCTGCTGCGCGACATCTACCGGGTCGATCCGCAGCGCTACCGGGCGACCCGCGATGAGCTGGTCGGGATGCTGCGGCTGGAGCGCCTGCTCGACCAGCCGGTGCGGCAGCTCTCGCTCGGCCAGCGCATGCGGGCGGAGCTCGCTGCGGCCCTGCTGCACGAGCCGTCGATCCTGTTTCTCGACGAGCCGACCATCGGCCTCGACGCGCCCTCGAAGCTGGCGGTGCGGGACTTCGTCAAGCGGCTGAACCGGGAGCGCGGCGTCACCGTCCTGCTCACCACCCACGACATGCACGACATCGAGGCGCTGGCGGAGCGGGTGATCGTCATCGGCCACGGCCGGGTCCTGGCCGACAGCCCGTTCGAAGCCCTGCGCGCCACTGTGCTCGCCGAGCGCCGGCTGTTCGTGGATTTCGCCGGAGACGCGCCCGATCTCGTGCTGCCCGGCGCCGAGGTCCGGGTCCGCAACGGCCGGTCGGTCGAGCTTGCCTTCGACCCCCGGGTGACGGGCGCCCCGGCCCTGATCGCGGCGATCACGGCCGAGCATGCGGTCGAGGACATCCATGTCGAGCAGCCGGCGATCGAGGAGGTGATCGCGCGGTTCTACGACCTGCACGGCGCCGGCGAGGCCTGACCCGTGGAAGCCCTCCGCCCCTACAGCGCCGCCTTCGCCTCGCGCTTCCTGCTGATGATGCAGTACCGGGCGGCGGCCCTGGCCGGCTTCGTCACGCAATGCTGGTTCGGCGCGGTGCGCGTCATGGTGCTGGCGGCGTTCTACCTGGGCGCGCCGGAGGCCGCGTCCCCGGCATCGCTCAGCCTGTCCCAGGCCGTGACCTATACCTGGCTGGCCCAGGGCCTGCTGGCCCTGCTGCCCTGGATGGCGGATCCCGACATCGCCGCGGCAGTGCGCACCGGCGCGATCGGCTACGACCGGCTGCGCCCGGTCGACGCCTACGCCCTGTGGTACGCCCGCACGGCCGGCTGGATGACGGCCCGCGTCGTACCGAGGGTGGCTCTCATGATCCTCGCCGCGGGAATCGTCCTGCCTTTGATCGGCCAGGCCGAATGGGCCTGGCAGCCGCCGCCGAGCCCCTCTGCCGCCCTGCTGTTCATTCTTTCGCTGACCCTGGCAGCGGCGCTGTCCTGCGCCGTGGTCATGCTGATCAACATCGTCGTCGTGGCGACGCTCAACGCCCGGGGCGTCAACACCCTGGCCGTGCCGGTGGTCGTCGTCTTCTCTGGCTCCTTGCTGCCCCTGCCGCTCTATCCCGACGCGATCGCCGCCGCGCTGTTCGTGCAGCCCCTGGCGGGTGTCCTCGACATCCCCAACCGGATCTACGCCGGCGCGCTGACGGGCCTCACGGCGTGGGCGGGGATCGGGTTGCAGGCGTTCTGGACCTTCGCCTTGATCCTTGCGGGCCGGCTGTGGCTGGGCCGCGTCATGCGCCCCCTCGAAATCCAGGGAGGGTAGGGGATGAACGGCCTCACCCTGCTCGGCCGCTATTTCGCCGCGTCGATCCGCAGCCAGATGCAGTACCCGGCCTCGGCGCTGATGCTGACCATCGGGCAACTGGCCGCGACCGCGATCGAGATGGTCTCGATCTGGGCGCTGTTCGACCGATTCGGCGCGGTGAAGGGCTGGAGCCTCGGCGAGGTGATGTTCTTTTACGCCTTGATCAACATCAGCTTCGCCATCGCCGACTTCATCACCCGCGGCTTCGACGTGTTCGGCACCGAATTCGTGCGCACCGGCGACTTTGACCGCCTGCTGCTCAGGCCGCGCTCGGCAACCCTGCAACTGGTCGGCCACGACTTCCGCATCAGCCGGTTCGGCCGGTTCCTGCAGGCGGCCGTCATCCTGGCGGTCGCCACCGCATCCCTGCACTTCGCCTGGACCCCGCAGGCCGTCGCCCTGGCCCTGTGGACGGTGGCCGGCGGCACCGCCTTCTTCGTCGCCCTCTTCGTCTTCCAGGCGGCGATGGCCTTCTGGACCATCGAAAGCCTCGAGGCCGTCAATGCTCTGACCTATGGCGGCGCCTATGCCGGCCAGTTCCCGATCGGCCTCTACGCCCGCTGGTTCCGCGGCTTCCTCACCTTCGTCGTGCCGCTGGCCTGCGTGGCGTACTACCCGGTCCTCGCCATCCTGGGACGGCCCGATCCGCTCGGGGCGCCCGACTGGCTGCTGCCGACCACGCCGGCGGCGGGGTTCGTCTTCCTGGCCCTCTCGTTCCTGGCCTGGCGGCACGGCGTGTCGAGATACATGTCGACCGGCAGTTGAGGCCGGACGGCTGTCCGGATCGCAACGGCGAGTGCGGGGCAGGAGAGCCTTGCCTGTTCGGGCTCGACATTTCATGTCAACTCCGACAAAGATCGTACACGAAATTTAAAAGATCGCGTGTCAAGCCTAAAGGCTGGACAGGGAGGCGGCGTTGGGAGGCAGCGCAGAGGCGCAGTCCACGAGCATCGTTTCGAGCCTGGACCTGCCGGCCTTCCAGCCGGCGGACCGTGAGGCCTCGGTCTATGAGGCCATCCGCGAGGACATCATATCGGGCCGCATCCCGGCCAATGCCCGGCTGATCGTCGCCGATCTCGCCGAACGGCACGGCACCTCGACCAATCCGGTGCGTGAGGCGCTGCAGCAGCTCCGGGGCGAGGGCTTCGTCGTGATGGCTGCCAATCGCGGGGCGCGGGTGCGGCCGATCGACCAGGATTTCATCCGCGACATCTATGAGATCGAGGTGCTGATCGAGCCGGCGCTGACGCGCTGGTTCGTCGGCATCGCCACCGAGGCCGACATCGCCGCGCTGGAGGCGCTGCACACCGAGATGCTGCGGCTCAACTATTCCGACCCGGTGCGGCACGGGCTGCTCGACACCCAGTTCCACCACACGATGTATGAGCGCCACTACAACAGGCACGCGGTCGATCTGTGGTGGAAGCACCGCGAGATCCTGCGCGCGATCAGCCGGCGGCTGCCGATCTCGCTCGGCCGCCAGGCGACGGTGATGCGGGACCATCAGGATGTGCTGGACGCGATCAAGGCCCAGGACGCGGATGCGGCGGCGGCCGTGATCGCCCGCCATGTCGAAGGATCCGGTCGCCACATCATCGAGCAGATGCGTGCGGCGCGCCGTATTGGCGGTTGAGCCGGTGGAGAAACTGACCTAGGCTGCCGAGAAAATATAGAAGATGCGAATTGCTTGGAGGCGAGCAATATCGCTGCAGGAGGAAGAAAGCAGGAAGTCACAGGACATAGAGTTTCCGGAGGGGAGCATGTCTATACTCGATCGATGATTATCGATCGGGCGGTGATGTCTTTTGACTTTGTGAGGGTAGGGGGAAGCGCATCGTCGCACCGGAACGGCGCCCAAGAGGTGCAAAGCGCGACATTTGCACCATTCGACAATCACAGGGAGGAGATCTGTCTTATGGTCAGTCTGAAACGCCTCGCCGGCATCGTGCTCGCCGCGGCGGCGGTGATCGCGCCGGCCGCGGCCTTCGCGCAGAGCGCCGGCCTGCCGGCCGCGCAGGAAATCACGCCCAAGGGGGCGCTGCCGACCGTGCCGCGCAACCAGACGCTCATTCTCGGCTGGGGTGTCGCCGGCGGCACCTCGATCGGCACCACCAATCCCTGGGTGCTGCCGGGCTATACCCATCAGGAAGGCAACAACCTGCTGTTCGAGCCGCTGATGTACTTCGCCATCTTCAAGGGCGAATTCGTGCCTTGGCTGGCCGACAGCATGGAATACACGCCGGACTTCAAGTCGCTCGAGATCAAGCTCAACAAGGACGCCAAGTGGAGCGATGGCAAGCCGGTCACGTCCAAGGACGTGGTCTACACCTTCGAAGGGCAGATGAAATATGAGACGCTGCCCTATCACGCGCATTTCGTGCAGTTCGTCGACAGCGTCAGCGCCAAGGACGACCTGACCGTCGAGGTCAAGTTCAAGCAGCCGGCGCCGCGCTTCAAGTTCGAGGTGCTGACGGAGAAGTTCGACACCGGCCTGCCGATCGTGCCGGCGGAATGGGAATCGGCCCAGCCGAACCCGACGGCCGCCGTCGGCCTCGACGCCATCCCGCATTCCGGCCCGTACGACGTCGTCGCCTGGAACGCCAACCAGAAGATCCTCGACCTGCGTCCCGACTGGTGGGCGGTGAAGGCGGGGCGGATGGCCGAGCCGGCGGTGAAGCGCGTCGTCATCGTCAACGTGCTGAACCAGCCGATCGACACGGTGGCCCAGCGCCTGGTGAACAACGAGTTCGATTCCTCGGTCGACATGCGCGCCCAGGTGATCGGCAACATCGTCGAGCAGAACAAGGACATCCAGTCCTGGACCGGCACGGAATCGCCCTATGGCTATCTCGACTGGTGGCCGAACTCGCTGTGGATGAACACCCAGCTCGAACCCTACAACGACGTGCGGGTGCGCAAGGCGATCAGCCTGGCGATCGACCGCGACCGCATCAACGAGGTGCTCTACGACGGTGCCAAGATCGCGACGATCTATCCGTTCCCGCTGTATCCGAACCTGCAGAAATTTGCCGAATCCGAGGCCGTGAAGGCCGAGCAGGCGAAGTACGAGCCCGGCAAGTTCGACGTCGCGGAGAGCGAGAAGCTGATGACCGAGGCCGGCTTCGCCAAGAACGGCGACGGCCTGTGGGAGAAGGACGGCAAGACCTTCGACGCCACCATCCAGGCCTTCGAGACCATCCATGGTGACATTGCGCCGGTGCTGGCGGAGATGCTGCGCCAGGCGGGCTTCGACGCCAATGTGAACTTCGGCACCGATGCCTTCCAGAACATGGTCGACGGCAAGCCCGGCCTCTATCTCTTCGGCCACGGCGCCAGCCTGTACGATCCGTTCGAGGCCATGAACCTCTTCCACGGCAAGTACAGCAACACGATCGGCTCGGCGGCCGGCAACAACCGCTTCTCGCGCTACAAGAACCCGGAGTTCGACAAGATCCTCGACGAGATCTCGCCGCTCGACTCCAGCGATCCGAAGTTCCAGGAGGGCGCGGCCAAGGCCCTCGGCATCTACTGGCGCGACGTGATCGACGTGCCGGTGATCCAGTGGCTGCACCGGATCCCGTACAACAACCACTACTGGAAGGGCTGGCCCAGCGCCACAAACGTCGCCGGCGGCACCAACGGCGCGTTCTGGGCCCATACCGGCCTGYTGGTGATCGCGGCGCTGCAGCCGACGGGCGCCCCGTAGTGGCCGGAGCCCCTTCCTTTCTTGTCCCCCCTCCCCTTGCGGGAGGGGGGCAGGGGGAGGGGTCTGCGCGCGCCCGCGCGCGAATGCGCAGAGACCAAGTCCCGGGGGCAGAGCTGAATCGCCAGAATTCAGGCCGATCTCAATGGCGAGAGCCCCCTCCCCCTATCCCCCTCCCGCGAGGGGAGGGGGGACTCGTTCTTGTTTTGGTCGACCGATCGGACCCGAACCCATCCGGCTCCAAGACAGCAGGATCGTCCCAGTGACTCTCAAGCTCGTCATCAAGCGCCTTCTGTTCCTCGTCTTGGTCGTCTGGGCCGCCTCGACCATCGTCTTCTTCATTCCGCGCATCTCGAGCCGCAACGCGCTGCGCGAGCGGTTCGGCGAGCTGGCGCGCACCGGCGGCTTCTCGCCTCAGGATCTCGAGAAGATCATCGCCTCGATGCAGCAGCAATTCGGGCTCGACCAGCCGCTGTACCACCAGTACTGGACCTATCTCGGCAACATCCTGCGGATGGATTTCGGCTATTCGCTGTACCGCTACCCGTCGACTGTGGCCGAGCTGCTGGCGCAGTCGCTGCCCTGGACCATCGGCCTGCTGCTGGTCACCACGATCCTCAGCTTCGTCATCGGCAACCTGCTCGGCGCCGTCGCCGCCTGGCCGCGGGCGCCGCACTGGCTCCGCGCCTTCGCCACGCCCTTCATCCTGCTGACCGGCGTGCCGCCGGTGATCATGGGCATCCTGCTGCTGTTCTTCATCGGCTTCCGGCTGGGTTGGCTGCCGCTGGGCGGCGCCTATTCGGTCGGGGTGGTGCCCACCTTCTCGTTCGAGTTCTTCTTCGACCTGCTGCAACACCAGGTGCTGCCGGCGCTGGCCCTGATCTTCGGCTCGGTCGGCGGCTGGGTGCTGTCGATGCGCGGCATGGGCGTCACCATCCAGGGCGAGGACTATGTGAACTTCGCCGAGCACAAGGGCCTGACCGGCGGCCGGATCTTCCGCGACTACTATCTTCGCAACGCGATGCTGCCGCAGGTGACCGGGCTGGCCCTGGCGCTCGGCACCGTCGTCACCTCGGCCATCATCGTCGAGGGGCTGTTCGGCCTGCCGGGCATCGGCAGCATGCTCAACCTCGCCATCCGCGCCAACGACTTCCCGACCATCTACGGCATCGTGCTGTTCATCACCATCGCCGTGGCGGTGCTGATGACGGTGGTCGAGTTCCTGTACCCGCTGCTCGATCCCCGCGTCCGGCATTCGTGAGGAGCGAGAGACATGTCGATCGCCGCGCTCTCGCCGCCCGCCGAAACCAGGTTTGAACGCCCCGGCAGCCTGGTCCTGGTGCTGCGCTATCTGCGCCGCAACAAGGGGCTGGCCCTCGGCGTGCTGATCCTGCTCGGCCTCGTGGCCTTCACCGTCATCGGGTTGTTCACGATCAACCCGAAGGACGCCTATCCGCTATCGGTGGCGGCGAAGAAGCCGCCGAGCCTGAAATACCCCTTCGGCACGGATTTCTTCGGCCGCGACCTGTTCTCGGCCATGGTGGTGGGCATGTGGCAGACGGCCTTCATCGGCTTCGTCGCCGGCGGCCTGGGCACGCTGATCGGCGTCGTGCTCGGCTTCATCGCCGCCTATTTCGGCCGTTGGATCGATGCGATCATCCGCACGGTCTGCCAAGTCCTGACGCCGATCCCCGTGCTGCTGATCCAGGTCGTGATCGCCGGGTCGCTCGACAAGCGCGACGTCACCATCCTGACCATGGCGCTGATCGTGGTGCTGCTGGCCTGGATGGGGCCGACTCTGGTCATCCGCGCCCAGGTGCTGACGATGAAGGAACGGCAGTTCGTCGCCGTGGCCAAGCTGTCGGGCGTCGGCGACCTCGGCATCATCTTCAAGGAGATCCTGCCCTGCCTGCTGCCCTTCATCGCCGCCGCCTTCGTGGCGCAGGTGTTTTCGGCCGTGTTCGCAGCCTTCTATCTCGCCGTGCTCGGGCTCGGGCCGCTGCGTGAGCCGCTCCTGGGCAACATCATCTGGGCGGCGCAGTCGCAGGGCGCCTTCTTCAACGGCTGGTGGTGGTGGCCGATCATCCCGTCGGTGGCGATGATCCTGATCCTCGGCTCGCTCGCCCTGATCAATATGGGGCTCGACGAGCTGGCCAATCCTCGCGTGCGCAGGTCGGAGTGACGGCGATGGATGTGACGCTCGCGCCGCCCCGGGAAAGGGCAGGGACCATGAACCGACCCGCCGCGGCAATCCAGCCGGTCCTCGAGGTCCGCAACCTCGAAGTGACCTACTACACAGATTCCGGCCGCGCCAAGGCGCTCGACGATGTCACCTTCACGCTGAATGCCGGCGAGAAGCTCGGCATGGTCGGCGAATCCGGCTCGGGCAAGAGCACGCTAGCGC
The DNA here is from genome assembly GCF_052113205.1 of Inquilinus sp. YAF38. Taxonomy (NCBI): domain Bacteria; kingdom Pseudomonadati; phylum Pseudomonadota; class Alphaproteobacteria; order Rhodospirillales; family Rhodospirillaceae; genus Inquilinus; species Inquilinus sp. YAF38. Next base: position 44,389 of record NZ_JBFRCU010000019.1, read on the forward strand.
TGGCCATGATGCGGATGATCAAGCCGCCGGGCCGGATCGAGGGCGGCGCGGTGATCATCGGCGGCGCCGACCTGATGGCGCTGGACGCCGAGGGAATGCGCCAGGCGCGGCTGTCGCGCATCGCCTATATCCCGCAGGGCGCGATGAACTCGCTCAACCCGGTGATGCGGATCGGCGCCCAGATGGTCGATGCGGTGAAGTCGCATCTGGCGGGCGAATCCCGCGGGGCCATCGAGGCGCGCTGCAAGCGGGCGCTGCAATCGGTCGATCTCGATGTCGGCGTCTACCGCATGTATGCCCATGAGCTGTCGGGCGGCATGAAGCAGCGCGTCTGCATCGCCATCGGCATCCTGCTCGACCCCCACGTCATCATCGCCGACGAGCCGACCAGCGCGCTCGACGTCGTCACCCAGCGCCAGGTGATGGAGACGATCGACAACGTCCAGAAGGCGATCAACGCCGCGGTCATCCTGATCGGCCACGACATGGGCCTGATGGCGCAGTTCGTCGACAAGGTCGCGGTGATGTATGCCGGGCGGCTGGTCGAGGTCAGCACGGTCCGCGAGATGTTCACGGACCCGAAGCATCCCTATTCCCAGGCGCTGATCGAAAGCCTGCCGAGCCTCGAGAACAAGGGCGTCTTCCGCGGCATCCCCGGCCTGGCGCCGTCGCTGCTGCGGCTTCCCGGCGGCTGCGCCTTCCACCCGCGCTGCGCCAGGGCCATGGCCGTCTGCAGCACGACCCGGCCCGAGCAGATCATCCTGGCCGGCGGCCGCGGCGTGACCTGCCACCTCTATGACGGGGAGGCTTGAGATGGCCGATCTGCTGCGGCTCGAGCACGTCTCGAAAACCTATACCCGCGGGCTGGTCAACGCGCAGACGACGACAGCACTCCGCGACATCTCCCTCACGTTGAAGGAGGACGAGCCGACCATCCTGACCGTGGCCGGGGAGAGCGGCAGCGGCAAGACCACGCTGGCCATGCTGCTGCTCGGCTTCATCGCGCCGTCGACCGGCCGGATCATCTATCGCGGCAAGGACGTCTCGACCCTGCGCGGCAAGGAGAAGATGGCCTATCGCCGCGAGGTCCAGGCGGTGTTCCAGGATCCCTTCGCCGTGTTCAACCCGTTCTACGCCGTCGACCATCTGCTGACCGTGCCGATCCGCAAGTTCCGCCTCGCGACATCGAAGGCGGAGGCCCGCAGCAAGATGGAGGAAGCGCTGACCGCCGTCGGGCTTCGCCCCGAGGACATCCTCGGGCGCTTCCCGCACCAGCTGTCCGGCGGCCAGCGCCAGCGCATCAACGTCGCCCGCGCCCTGCTGCTGAAGCCGCGGCTGCTGATCGCCGACGAGCCGGTGTCGATGGTCGACGCGTCGCTGCGCGCCACGATCCTGGAAACGCTGCGCAACCTGCAGCGCGACCACGGCGTGTCGATCATCTACGTGACCCACGACCTCACCACCGCCTATCACATCGCCAAGTCGATCATCGTGCTGTATCGCGGTGCAGTGATGGAGGCGGGGGATGTCGACCGGGTGATCAAGGACCCGCAGCACCCCTACACGCAACTGCTGGTGGATTCGATTCCCTGGCCCGATCTCGACCGGCGCTGGGGCGCCCAGCCGATCAAGGCGCGCGAGGCTGCAATCGGCACCGACGGATGCCGCTTCCGGCCCCGCTGCCCGAAGGCCATGGAGGCCTGCGGCGCGGAGCCGCCGCTGTTCCGGATCGGCGATCGCCAGACTGCCTCATGCTTCCTCTACGATCGGCAGCCGCAGGTCGCGCAGGAGCGGCTTTCGGAGCTGCTGCCCGCCTGACTTCGCCGACCATCACCTTTCACTGCCCAGCCTCTCCGGGATCCTCACGACCATGCTCGAAATCGCCGAATTCATCAGTCCCACGCCAACGCCCGTCTGGAAGCTGGCGAAGCAGGCCGGGGTGGACCTCGCCGTCGGCGGCCTGCCGCCCGACGACCTGCTGCAGGGCGAGGCGCCCTGGGATTTCGGGCCGCTGCAGCGCCTGAAGCAGCGCTACGAGGCCGCCGGCTTCACCCTGAAGGTGATCGAATCCCGCCCGCCGCTGAACCAGGCGAAGCGCGGCCTGCCGGGGCGCGACGAGGAGATCGCGACGGTCTGCACGCTGCTGCAGAACATGGGCCGGCTCGGCATCCCGGTCTGGTGCTACGAGTGGATGACCGATTTCAACTGGGTGCGCACCAACCTCGCGACGCCCTCACGCGGCGGCTCGGTGGTCACCAGCTTCAACATCGCCGACGTGCCCGCGGACCTGACCAGCAACCCGCCGATCGGCGAGGACGAGCTCTGGGTCAATCTCGACTATTTCCTGAAGAAGGTCCTGCCGGTCGCCGAGAAGGCCGGGGTGAAGATCTCGATGCACCCGGATGATCCGCCGCTGTCGCCGATCCGCGGCGTCGGCCGGATCATGCGCAGCATCGACAACTACCGGCGCCTGGTCGACAGCGTGCCGAGCCCGATGAACACGATCACGCTGTGCCAGGGCAACTTCACGCTGATGACCGACGACCTGCCCGGCGCCATCCGCTCCTTCGGCAAGGCGATCTCCTTCGTCCATTTCCGCGACGTGCAGGGCACGCCGGAAGCGTTCCGGGAGACCTGGCACGACGCCGGCAAGACCGACATGCTGGCCTGCATGCGCGCCTATCGCGACATCGGCTTCGACGGCGTGCTGCGCCCCGACCATGTGCCGACGGTGGAGGGCGACAGCAACGAGCAGGCCGGCTACTCCGCCTTCGGGCGGCTCTACGCCATCGGCTACATCCGCGGGCTGCATCAGTCCGTCTACGGCGCGTGAGCGGGGAGGGGACGATGGACACCGCAGAGACCATCCGGACCATCGCGCTGACCGGCGGCAGCGGCCGGATCGGCCGCGCCATCGCCGCGGCGGCGCTGCGCCGCGGCCACCGTGTGGTCAGCATCGACCGCGCCGCGCCGCCGGAGGCGCAGGAGAACATTCGCTTCGTCCAGGCCGATATCGGCGACTACGACGCGCTGGTCGACGCCTTCCGCGGCTGCGACGCCCTGATCCACATGGCGGCCATCCCGTCGCCGGGCCACCACCCCGACCACATCGTCCACAACAACAACGTCACCGGCAGCTACAACGCCCTGCGCGCCGCGGTCGAGGTCGGCATCACCCGGATCGTGCAGGCGTCGAGCGTCAACGCGATCGGCCTGTCCTTCAGCCGAGAGGCGCATTTCGACTACCTGCCGATCGACGAGGCGCATCCGAACTACACCGAGGAGCCGTATTCGCTGTCGAAATGGATCTGCGAGCAGCAGGCCGACACCTTCGCCCGCCGCTACAGCGACCTCCGCATCGCCAGCATGCGCTTCCATCTGGTGGTGGATGAGCGCGCCCAGGCCGGAGCCGTCTACGGCTTCGTGACCAGGGAGGCGTCGAAGCATCTCTGGGCCTACACGCTTTACGAGGCGGCGGCGCGGGCCTGCCTGCTGGCGCTCGACGCGCCGTTCACGGGCCATGAGGTGTTCTACATCACCGCGCCGGACACGGTGATGGATGTGCCGAGCCTGGAGCTGGCCGCCCGCTTCTTCCCGGACGTGCCGATCCGCGGCGACCTCGGCGGCAACCGCAGCTTCTTCTCGACGGCCAAGGCCGAGCGGCTGCTCGGCTGGCGCCACGATCCCGACTGAGGGGCTTCCATGAAGATCAAGGACGTCAAGGTCATCGTCTGCTCGCCGGGGCGGAACTTCGTCACCCTCAAGATCGTCACCGACGAAGGCCTGTACGGCATTGGCGACGGCACGGTGAACGGGCGCGAGCTCGCGGTGGTCAGCTATCTGCAGGACCATGTCGCGCCGCTGCTGATCGGGCGCGACCCGGCGCAGATCGAGGACATCTGGCAGTATCTCTACCGCGGCGCCTATTGGCGGCGCGGGCCGATCACCATGGCGGCGATCTCGGCCGTCGACATGGCGTTGTGGGACATCAAGGCCAAGGCGGCCAACATGCCGCTGTACCAGCTGCTCGGCGGCGCTTCGCGGCAGAAGGTGATGATCTATTCGCATGCCCAGGGCATGAGCATCGAGGAGACCGTCGACGCCGTCGGCAAGAAGCGCGACGAAGGCCATGTCGCGATCCGTGCCCAGGTCGGCATCCCAGGCCTGCCCGCGATCTACGGCACCGGCATGGGATCGAAGCAGGGCACCGGCCTGGCCGAGGCGCTGCCGCATGAGGAGGTGTGGTCGACCGCGAAATACATGGGCCACATCCCGAAGCTGTTCGCACGGCTGCGGGACGTCTATGGCGACGATCTGCACCTGCTGCACGACACGCATCACCGCCTGACGCCGATCGAGGCGGCGCGGCTGGGCAAGGACCTGGAGCCGTTCCGGCTGTTCTGGCTGGAGGACCCGGTGCCTGCCGAGCTGCAGGAGGGCTATCGCCTGATCCGCCAGCACACCACGACGCCGATCGCGCTGGGCGAGGTCTTCAATACGATCTGGGATGCGCGGCTGCTGATGGAGGAACAGCTGATCGACTATATCCGCGTCACCTCGGTCCATGCCGGCGGCGTGACCGGGCTGCGGCGGATCTTCGATTTCGCCTCGGTCTACCATATCCGCACCGCGTGCCACGGGCCGATGGATGTCTCGCCGGTGGCGATGGGCGCCAACGTGCATATCGACCTCTGGGTGCCGAATTTCGGCATCCAGGAATTCTCCGGCTACACCCCGCTGATGCATGAGGTCTTCCCGCATTCCTGGCAGCAGGAGGGCGGTTATCTCCATCCCGGCGAGGCGCCGGGCCATGGCGTCGACATCGACGAGGCGCTCGCGGCGAAACACCCCTATCAGCGCTCCTACCTGCCGGTGAACCGGCTGGAGGACGGCACGCTCTGGCACTGGTGACCGACATGAAGATCTCCGCCATTCGCGCCTACCCGGTCTGGGTCGGAACGCGCAACCAGTTGATCGTCAAGATCGAGACCGATGAAGGCCTGTCCGGATGGGGCGAAAGCGGCCTCTCCGGCCGCGAGAAGGCGGTGGTCGGCGCCATCGACCACTACCGCGAGTTCCTGATCGGCCGAGATCCGTTCCGGATCGGCGCGCTGTGGCAGGAGATGTATCGCAGCCAGTATTTCGAGGGTGGCCGCGTGCTGCAGGCGGCGATCTCGGCGATCGACATCGCGCTCTACGACATCCTCGGCAAGGCGCTCGGCGTGCCGGTCTACCAGCTGCTGGGTGGCAAGCAGCGCGACAGGATCCCGACCTTCGCCACCACCTCGGCCCCGCCGGGCGAGGCGATGATCGAGCAGGCGAGGGCGCTGATCGCGGCCGGCTGGACCGCGATGCGCCTGTCGCCCTCCGGCCACGGCGGTAGCACGGTCTACGAGCCGCGCGAGCACATCGCCACGACGGCGAAATGGTGCGTCAGGGCCCGCGAGGCGCTGGGCGACGATGTCGTGCTCGGCATCGACCTGCATCACCGGCTGTCGGTGGCGGAGGCGGCGAGCTTCTGCCAGAAGATGCCCTCCGGCACGCTCGATTTCCTGGAGGAGCCGATCCGCGACGAGACGCCGGAGGCCTATGAGGCGCTGCGGCGGATGGTCGACATACCCTTCGCGATCGGCGAGGAATTCGCCTCCAAATGGCAGTTCTTGCCGTACATCGAGCGCAACATCCACCAGTTCAACCGGGTCGACGTCTGCAATGTCGGCGGGCTGACCGAGGCGATGAAGGTCGCCGGGTGGAGCGAGGCGCATTACGTCGACATGATGCCGCACAACCCGCTCGGGCCGATCTGCACCGCGGCGACGGTGCATTTCGCCGCGGCGGTGCCGAACTTCTCCTGGCTCGAGACCCGGACCTCGGCGGCCGAGCAACTCGGCTTCGACAATGCCGATCTCTTCCCGGTGCAGCCGCGGATCGAGAACGCGCATTATCCGGTCACGGACGCGCCCGGCCTCGGCGTCGAGGTGAATGAGGAGCTGGTCAAGCAGCAGAGCTTCAAGTTCTGGGAAGCGCCGCATCTGAAGCGCAACGACGGGTCGGTGACGAATTGGTAGAGGAGCTCCCAGTCCTCAGGGCGCGCGGGCCAGCAGCAGATGCTTGGTGCGGTCGTCGTTCAGCACGATGCCGCCGGCCACGAGGCGGACCGTGAACTCCCAGCCGCCCGCCTCGATCGCCGCGGGCGGGGTATCGGCGAGAACCCTGCGCGACAGTGCCAGATGCAGGTCCGGGGCGCGGGCCTCCAGCGCCGATTCCCATACGCCGTGCGGGGTGCGCAGGCGCAACACCGTCTCGCCCTCCTCCTCGCCGATCTCGGCCACGAAGCCGGTGGCGGCGTCGGCGTAGCGGCCGGCCAGGCCGGGCCGGGCCGGCAGGGCGGTGTCGGACAGGCGGCGGAAGCGCCGCGGGCGGCCGAACCAGCTTGTGTCCATGTCGCCGTCGTCGCGCGGCGTGAACTCCAGCGGCACGATGCCTCGCTCCGGCACGAAGGTGCCGTCGCCGACCTGCTCGATCGGTATGCCGCCGTTGCCGTTGCTGATGAAGACCGGCTGCCCGTCCTTCATGGCCAAGCCGAACACGTCATCGCCGCCCTCGGCCCGGTACAGGCCGACCGCCCGCTTCAGCCGCTCGGTCGCCGCTTGCGTCCGCTGCGGCCCCACCTCCTCACCCTGCACCACGTCCAGGATCCGGCGGGCCAGGGAGAACGGGCCCATGTCGTCGGTGTTGCCGAGGATGACGATGCCGATCCCGGCCTCCGGGAAGCGCACCGATTCCGAGCGGCCGCCGGCGACGCCGCCACCATGGCCGATGCTGGCCAGGCCACGGTAGCGGCAGGTGACGAGGCCGAGGCCGTAGGGCGAGGGGAGGCCGTCGATCACCGCGCCGGGCGCCGACATCCGGGCGATCATCTCCGGCGTGCCGACCTTCGGCGCGTCGAGATTGGCCAGCCAGACCTTCATGTCCTCGAGGGTCGAGACCATGCCGCCTTCGCCGCCCAGCACCGTGCCCCATTGCGCCTTGTGCCAGCCGCCGTCCGACCCGCGGGTATGATGGTCCGCCAGCCGCGGCAGGATCTGCGAATCCCGGGGCATCAGCCGGGTGTCGCGCATGCCCAGCGGCCCAGTGATGCGCTCCTCCAGCAGCTGGTTGAAGGTCTTGCCCGAGACCTGCTCGATGATCTCCGACAGCAGGAAGAAGCCGGTGTTGCAGTAGATCAGGTCGGTGCCGGGCCGGAAGTTCACGCCGCGGTGCCCGCCGATGATCCGGCGCGCCCAGGCGCGGGTGGAGGGCGCCGAGATCGGCAGCCCGCCCAGGATCATGATCTCCAGGAAATCCCGCAAGCCTCCGACATTCGCGGCCAGGTGGCGCAGCGTCACCGTCTCCGGATATTCCGGCAGCCAGGGCAGGTGGCGGCGGACGTCGTCCTCCATCGACAACCTGCCCTCGGCCTCCAGCATCAGCGCCAGCAGCACGGTGAACTGCTTGGTCTGCGACCCGATGCGGATGACGGTGCGCTCGTCGATCGGCACGCCATGGGCAATGTCGGCCATGCCGTAGCAGCCGCGATGGATCTCGCGCCCGTGCAGGGTGACGCAGACCGCGGCGCCGGGCGATTCCGGCCCTGCCCAGCGCGCGAACAGCGCGTCGATCCGGGCGCCGAGGTCCGGGGGCAGGGGGCTGTCTTGGCTCATGGCGTCCTCCCGGATATCAGGCGAAGGGATTTTCCACGCGCGGCCAGAACGGCAGCCGGCGCTTGGTATAGGGGATATCACCGAAGCTGGGCGGGATCGCCCCCGGCGTGGTGACGTAGCGGATCTCGGCGGCGATCGGGGCAAAGCCGGCGTGGAAATGCTGGGTCGACTTCACCACCACGATCGCCTTGCGGGCCGGGTCGATACCGAAGGCGCTGAAGGCGTCGGGCGCGAAGGTCTGGCTGCGCAGGGTCACCAGCACCAGGTCGACCTCATTGGCCGCCTTCACCCAGACGCCGCGGCCCAGCGGCGACCAGTCCTCGCTCAGCCCGGTCTGGCGCAGCTCTGGCAGCACGCGCTTGACCGTGACCCGCAGGTCGACCGGGTCGCCCGAGGCCGGGCCGCATTTGCCGCCGATGCGCAGGTCGAAGACGGCACCCTCGCCGGCCTCCTCGCACAGCGCCACCGCCTGCGGGTCCCAGTAGCAGCCGCTGACCACGTCGCCGATGCCGCGGTCGACGATCCGGCGCAGGATGAAGGTGCTGTCGCCGGGCGCGCCGCCGCCGGCATTGTCGGCGACATCGGCCAGCACCACCGGGCCGCGCGGCGCCGCCAGCGCATGGTCCAGCGCCTCGTCCACCGTGTCGTGCGGCGTCGCCGTGGCGTGGCGCAGGTCCCAGATCTCCCGACTCAGATCCTCGGCCACCCGGCGGGCGCGGTCGCGGTCGCCGTCGGCCACCACCAGCATCCGGGCGCCGACATCCTCGACATCGCCCCAAGGGAAGCCGTGGCCGAAGGTGACCGACAGGATGCTGTCGCGCCCCTCCAGCGCCTGCATCCGGTCGACGAAGCCGCGCATCGGCTCGACCGGGGTGCGCCACATGCCGATCATGCGGCAATCGTGCAGCGCCATCACCGGCCGGATCTCGCCGCGCTGGGCGCGCAGGCACAGCTGGTACAGCTCGACCGCCCGCGGCTCCATGTCGGTGTGCGGGTATTCCTTGAAGCCGATGATCGCGGTACAGGCCTCCACCATCCGGTCGGTCAGGTGGCAATGCAGGTCCAGCTCCATGCCGACCGGCACATCCGGGCCGACGATGGCGCGCACCCGCTCGGCCGCGTCGCCCTCGCAATCGTCATAGCCGTCCGCCACCATCGCGCCGTGCATCAGCAGCAGCACGACGTCCACCGGACCAGCCTGCCGCAGATCCTCGAGGATGTCGTCGCGCAGGCTCTCGTACAGCGACCGGATGGTGCGACCGGCCGGCTGGGCGATGGCGGTGACGCTCTCGACCACCTCATGCCCGTCGCGATCGGCCAGCCGGCGCCAGGTCTTCTGGCAGATCGTCTCGGCCATGGTGTCGTCCAGGCTGGCGTCGCGCCGCCGATAGGTCTCCGGCGCATAGAAGCTGGCGGCGCCGGTCGGCAGCGGCGAGTAGGTGTTGGTCTCGGTGACCAGGGCGGCGATGAAGATCTTCACGGATGCGGCTCCGTCGGTTCGAGGCCGGCGCGGAACCGGCCGGGGGCGAGGACAGCGGTGGTGACGCCCAGCCGGGCGAGGTCCTCGGGCACCGGGTCGCCGCGCAGCAGCGCCGCCCCCAGCCGGGCCATGGCCGGCGCGGTCTGGAAGCCGTAGCCGCCCTGGCCGGCGCACCAGAAGAAGCCTGGCGCGTCGGGGTCGAAGCCCAGCACCGGCGTCTTGTCGGCGACGAAGCTGCGCAGCCCGGCCCAGCGATGGGTCAGGCGCCGGATCTGCAGCGTGGTCGCGGCCTCGATCCGGTCGACCGCGACGGCGACGTCGATCTCCTCCGGCTGCGCGTCGCAGGGTGGGCTCGGCGTCTCGTCGGCGGGGGAGCCCAGCAGCTTGCCGGCGTCCGGCTTGATGTAGAAGGTCTCGTCCAGGTCGACCACCATCGGCCAGCCGTCGACCGCATGGCCCGGCGCGTCGAACAGGAAGGCGGTGCGCCGCTTCGGCACCAGCCCGACCGGGGCGACCCCGGCCAGCGCCGCGATCGTATCGGCCCAGGACCCGGCGGCATTGACCACGACGCCGGCCTCGACCGCGCCAGCCGTGGTCTCGATCCTCCAGCCGCCGCCGGGCAGCGGCGCCAGCGCCGTGACCTCGGCCCCGGTGCGGACCTCGCCGCCGCGCCGGCGCAGGCCGCGCAGCGACCCCTGCAGCATTCCGTTGGTGTCGAGATCCAGCGCTTCCGGCTCGAACACCGCGCCGCCGACCCGGTGCAGCACCGGAAACCGGGACACGGTATCGGCGGCGCCGAGCTCGCGCACGCTCGGAACCAGGGCCGCCAGCGCCTCTGCCCGGCCGCGGATCGCCGCCTCCTGGCCCAGCCGGCCGACATGCATGGCGCCGCGTGGGCGGGTCAGGACAAAGCCGTCGAAATCCTCCGGCGGAGCCTGCAGGAAATCGCGGCTGCCGGTCGACAGGGCGCGCACCACGGCATTGCCATAGGTCTCGGAGAACAGGGCGGCGGAGCGGCCGCTGGAGTGATAGCCGGCCTGGCTCTCGCGCTCGAGCAGCAGCACCCGGCAGCCGTCCGCGACGGCCTGGGCCAGCGACGCGCCGGCGATGCCTCCCCCGATCACGGCGATGTCGACGACATCCATCCGGCAGCTCCCTATTTGGCCAAAGATTGTGAGGCGATAGTGTTTATGTCAAATAGTTTATCGTATCGGAAAATTCGTGGTTGTTGCGATAAGGCCTCACTCGACATAGGGTGATCGACCAACCATCGGCCGGGTCCGCGCATGTCGTCCAATCAGCCCAAGCTCGGGGAATGCCTGAAGGCGCTGCGGCGCCGGCACGGCTGGACGCTGCAGGACGTCAACCGGCGGACCGGGGTCGCGGTATCGACCCTGTCGAAGGTCGAGAACGACCAGATGTCGCTGACCTACGACAAGCTGCTGCAGATCAGCGAGGGGCTGGGCATCAACCTGGCCGAGCTGCTGGCGCCGCCGGCGGGATCGGGGGCGGCCCTGGCCCGGCGGTCGATCAGCCAGCCGGGCGAGGGGCTGCTGCAGATCACCCAGAACTACGACTACCTGTATCTCTGCACCGAGCTGCAGCGGAAGCGAATGGTGCCGGAGATCGGCCGGGTGAAGACCCGCGACATCGCCGAGTTCGGCCCACTGATCCGCCATTCGGGGGAGGAGTTCATCTACGTCCTGGAAGGGGCGATCGAGGTGCATACCGACCACTATTCTCCGGTGCGGCTGGAGAAGGGCGGCAGCATCTACATCGACAGCACCATGGGCCATGCCTACATCTCGGTGGGCGAGGGCGACGCCACGGTGCTGGCCGTCTGCTCCAGCCCCGATCCCGACCTGGAAGGAACGCTGCGCTCGCTGTTCACGATCTGACCCGTGCCCGGCCACGAGGCCGGGCACGCTGGGCTGCATCGTTGCCGTGGAGCTTCAGCCGAGCAGGAACATCAGGAATTTCGACATGTCGATGGCATCCTCCGCCTCGTAGCGGATGGTGTAGGTGTCGATCTGGGTGATGAAGCGCAGATAGGCCAGGTGCTCCACCTTCAGGCGGTCGCGGAAGCGGACCTCGAGTGCGAGGGGGCCCTTCAGCCGAAACGGTTTGGCCTCGCCGATTCGGGCGATCGACCGCTTCACCCCGGCCCGGACCGCCGCATGGGCCGCCGCGGGCATCAAGGTGCGGGCGGAGCGCGTGCCATATGCCCATTTCACCGTCGTCGTCTCGATGTCGCCGAGGATGTCGCGGATTTCCGCCGTCGCCACGTCGTCGCCCGAGGCATAGATCACCGGCACGCCGTAATGGCCGGCGATGGCGGCGTTCAGCCCGGCCTCGTTCAGCACCTGGCCGTTGACCCGCACCTCCTGGAAGGAGCCGCCGCTCAGCGTGTGCGCCAGCACGCCGGAGGGGTTGCTGCCGCCGGCGTGGTAGCCGATCAGCAGGGCGCCGGCGAACTCTCCGACCTCAATCCCCTGCATCATGGTCAGGGGCCGTGGCCAGCTGCGCACCAGCTGCACATTCTCCGGCAGCTTGTCGATCTTCAGGCTCTCGCCGTTGCCGTGGGAATCGCTGATCACGATCCCGGTCACCCCGGCCTCCTGCGCGGCCTCGCAGGCGGCGACCACGGTGTCGGTCATCCAGTCGCGCGCCCGGTCGTATTCGAAGCCTTCGGGGCTCGTATGGTCGCGGGTGACGACGCCGACGATGCCTTCGATGTCGGCGGAGATGTAGAGACGCATTGCTTCCTCCCGGCTTGTTCATTGGGGCTTGCGATCTAAGCCGATTGTTGCATACGGTACTTTTTAGCGGATAGGAAATTTTGTTCTTGCCCAGTATCGGAGCCCGCCCGTGAATGACGATCGCGTGCTTGAGGTCGAGAATCTCCAGGTGTCGTTCTCCCTCGGCCGGGGCGAGACCCTGCACGCCGTCAAGGGCATCTCGTTCCACATCAAGCGGGGCGAGACGCTGGCACTCGTCGGGGAATCGGGCAGCGGCAAGTCGGTCACCGCGATGACCATCATGCGGCTGGCCGAATATGACGGCGCCAGGCTGGTCGGCGGGTCGGTCCGCATGCGCCTGGCGGGGGGAGAGGTGGTCGACCTGGCCCGGCTGCCGCAGAAGCGGATGCAGAATGTGCGGGGATCCGACATCTCGATGGTGTTCCAGGACCCGATGGCCAGCCTGAACCCGGTGTTCAGCATCGGTTTCCAGATCGGCGAGGCGATCATGCGGCATCAGGGCAAGAGCGCGGCGGAGGCCCGTGCGATCGCGCTGAACGCGCTGAAGCTGGTGCGGGTGCCGGAGGCGGAGAAGCGGCTGGACCAGTATCCGCACCACCTGTCCGGCGGCATGCGCCAGCGGGTGATGATCGCCATGGCGCTGTGCTGCCGCCCGTCGCTGATGATCCTGGACGAGCCGACCACGGCCCTGGACGTCACCATCCAGGCCCAGATCCTGGACCTCGTGCGGGCGCTGCAGCGCGAGATCGGGATGTCCGTGCTGTTCATCACCCACGACATGGGCGTGGTGGCAGAGATGGCGGACCGCATCTGCGTCATGCTGAAGGGGGAAATCGTGGAAACCGGAACGGTCTACGAGGTGTTCGAGACGCCGCTGAACCCCTATACCCGCGCGCTGCTGGCCGCGGTGCCGCGCCTGGGCAGCATGGCCGACAAGGATGAGCCCGAACGCTTCCCGCTGGTCGAGACCAATGATGCCCCCGGCCTGGTCGAGGCCCGGGACACTGCGACCGTCGGGGCGATGCCGGCATGACCCGCGCCCCGCTCCTGGAGGTCGAGAAACTCACCACCCGCTTCGACCTGCGGTCGGGCATCTTCGGCAAGGTGACGGGCCGCGTCCATGCGGTCGAGAACGTGTCGTTCGAGATCTTTCCGGGTGAGACGCTGGCCCTGGTCGGGGAAAGCGGCTGCGGCAAGTCCACCATCGGCCGCAGCATCCTGCAACTGGACCGGCCGGTCTCCGGCTCGATCCGGTTCGAGGGCCGCGAGACGCTGGGGCAACCGGCGCGCGAGATCCAGGCGCTGCGCCGCCGGGTGCAGATGGTGTTCCAGGACCCCTTCAGCTCGCTGAACCCGCGCATGACCGTGGGGCAGGCGATCGCCGACCCGATGCTGGTCCATGGCGGCCTGTCCCGCGCCGAGGTGCGGACGCGCGTCGCCGAGCTGCTGCAGCGGGTGGGTCTGACGCCCGAGCATGCGCGGCGCCACCCGCACGCCTTCTCCGGCGGCCAGCGCCAGCGCATCTGCATCGCCCGGGCGCTGAGCACCCGGCCGAAGCTGGTGATCGCGGACGAGGCGGTGGCGTCGCTCGACGTCACCATCCAGGCCCAGGTCATCAACCTGCTGATGGACCTGCAGGCGGAAACCGGGATCTCCGTCCTGTTCATCTCGCACGACATGGCGGTGGTGGAGCGGATGGCCCATCGCGTGGCGGTGATGTATCTCGGCCAGATCGTCGAGATCGGGAGCCGGCGCGAGGTCTTCGGCAACCCCCGGCACAGCTACACCCGCAAGCTCCTGTCCTCCGTCCCGGTCGCCAATCCGCGGGAGCGGCCGGAGAACCGCCTGCTGATGGCGGACGAGATCCCGAGCGTGGTGCGGCCGCCCGATTTCGAGCCGGTGTTCCTGCCGATGCAGCAGGTGTCCGACCGGCATTTCGTGCGCGCGGAAGCCTGAGCGGTATGACCTGAGGTTATATTCCAATGCGCTAAAGGTTTTCCGAAAGACGGAAAATTGGGCGTATTCGGTATGGTTTAATCGTCAGGTGTAAGACACACTGCCGGTCAGATCGCCGTTCCCAGGCGACTCCATAAGGGCGAACGCCCGTCAAAACAGGAGGTTTCTCGATGAAGAGTTGGATCGGCCCCAGCCTTGGCATCGCCTTGCTGGCCCTGTCCGGCGCGGCGCAGGCCGAGCTGAAGAACCCCGGCACGCTGGTCTATCTGTGGACAGACGACATCCGCACGCTGGACCCAGCCTATATGGCCGACACCGCCAACACCTATGTGTCGATCAACACCTATATGCGGCTCTTGAACTACAAGGGCAGCGAGATCTCGGAATTCGTGCCGGCCCTGTCGACCGAGGTGCCGTCGCTGGAGAACGGGCTGATCAAGTCGGGCGCCGACGGATCCGTCACCTACAGCTTCCCGATCCGCAAGGGGGTCCACACCCACAAGGTCGGGGTGAAGGGCGCGGACGGCGCCATCGCCTGGAAGCTCTATGATGATCTGACCGATGCCGAGAAGGCGGCGATCGCCCCCGGCTATGGCGAGCTAACGGCCGAGGACGTGCAATATTCGCTGATGCGCGCCGTGCTGCAGGGCGACAGCTTCATGGCCAATGCGGTGACCGAGATGATCACCGCCGGCAAATACCCGGACATCGAGGCCTGGGCGAAGGACCTGGCGGGGGTCAAGACCTTCGACGAGGTGAACGAGGCCGGCCTGGCCAAGGTGCATGACGCTCTGGCGCAGAAGATCAAGGTCGACGGCGACAAGCTGGTGCTGGTGCTGGATGCGCCGTTCCCGGCCACGCTCGGCATCATGGCGTTGCCCTTCGCCACCTCGGTGATCGATCGCGAATGGGCGCGCGACCAGGGCGACTGGGACGGCGGTGCCGCCACCTGGAAGCCGTTCCACAAGCCCGAGATGGGCACCGACAAGCTGTTCCAGGTCGAGAACGGCAGCGGCCCCTTCATGGTCGAGGACTGGGACCGGTCCCAGAAGAAGGTCACCATGAAGCGGTTCAACGGCTACTGGCAGGGCCCGGCACAGCTGGAGCGCGTGGTGCTGCGGTCCGTGCCGGAATGGACCACCCGGCTGCTGCAGCTCGAGGCCGGCGACGCCGACGTGGTGCAGACCCCGGTTGAGTTCCTGGAAGAGGTGGGGTCCAAGCCCGGCATCAAGGTGGTCGAGGGCCTGCCCAAGGTGTTCGGCCGGTCGCTGTTCTACATGTGGCCGGTCAGCGCCGTGGACAATCCGGCGATCGGCAGCGGCAAGCTGGACGGCAAGGGCATCCCGCCCGACTTCTTCAGCGACATCGACGTGCGCCAGGGCTTCAACTACGCCCAGGACTACCAACTGCTGCTGGACGACGTGCATCTCGGCAAGACCGTGCAACTGCGCGGGCCCACGGTGCGCGGCATCATGGGCTACCGGCCCGACAGCCCGGTCTACACCTATGACCCGGAGAAGGCGGCGGAGCACTTCAAGAAGGCCTGGGGCGGCCAGCTCTGGGAGAACGGCTTCGAGATGACCGCCTACATGACCCAGGGGCGGACCGAGGCCCATGCGGCGCTGTCGGTGCTGCAGCAGAACCTCGCGCGCATCAATCCCAAGTTCAAGCTGAAGATCCAGGAGCTGCAGTCGGCCACCTTCGCCGACAAGATCTATGGCGGGGGCGATCCCAGCGCGCCGATGGCCTATATGGGCTGGGGGCCGGACTATTCCGATCCGGGCGGGCCACTGGGCGCCGCCACCTATTATCTGGCCAGCACCGGCCTGGTGGCGGGGATGAGCGGCAAGGGCTACCAGGAGCTGATGCGGGACAAGTTCGACCCGCTGCTGAAGCAGGCCTGGACCATGGTGGACCCGGCGGAGCGGGAGAAGATCTACGCCAAGCTGCAGGAGATGAGCTACGACTACGCCACCACCCAGTTCCTGTGGGAGGACTACGGCTTCATCGTCACCCGCGACTGGATCGACGGCTACGTCCACAACATGATCGTCTACGGGGCGTGGGACTTCTACCCGATCACCAAGAAGGAAAAGCAGTAATCGCCAAGCCGGGCAGGGTGCGCCGGGCCGGCGCTCCCGCCCGGTCCGTGCCCCCTGCCGCCCGGGACCTTCGATGCTGGCTTACACGATCCGACGCCTGTCCTTCATTCCGATCGTCTTCTTCGCGCTGACGCTGATGATCTTCGCGATGCAGATGATGCTGACGCCGACCCAGCGCATGCTGACCTATGTGCCCGGCCCGGACGCGCTCAAGGGCGGCGCCGCCCAGGTCGCGGCGCTGATCGAGAAATACGGGCTGAACGACCCGGCCCATGTGCAGTACGGCCGCTGGATCGGCAACATCCTGCAGGGCAATCTCGGCTGGTCGGAGACGGCGCGGATGCCGGTGGCCGAGGCGCTGGTCTCACTGTTCCCGGCGACGCTGGAGCTGGTGATCTTCGCTTTCGTGCCCGGCATCCTGGGCGCGATCTGGCTCGGCAGCCGGGCCGGTGTGCACCTGAACAAGCCGATCGACCACGGCATCCGCCTGTTCACCGTGCTCGGCTGGTCGTTCCCGATCTTCGTCTTCGGCCTGCTGATGCTGATGGTGTTCTATGGCTCGCTCGGCTGGTTTCCGCCGGGGCGGCTCAGCCAATGGGCGCTGGTCGAGGTCGGGGGCGACGGCTTCCGGCGGTGGACCGGGCTGAACACAATCGACGCGGTGCTGAACGGCAACCTGCCGATCTTCCTCGACGCGTTGCGCCACCTGGTGCTGCCGGTGGTGACCCTCAGCTATGTCAATCTGGCGTCCATGACCCGGGTCATGCGCACCTCGATGCTGGAATCGCTGCGCCAGGATTATGTCCGCACCGCCCGCGCCAAGGGCCTCAGCGAACGGGTGGTGCAGAGCCGGCACGCCCAGCGCAACGCCCTGCTTCCGGTGGTCACCGTCGCGGGGATGGAGGTGGCGGCGATGCTGGGCGGCGTCGTCATCACCGAGACGATCTTCGACTATCACGGCATCGGCCAGTTCGCCGCGAACGCAGCGGCCAACCTGGACTTTCCGGCCGTGCTGGGCTTCGCCCTGTATTTCGCGCTGGTGCTGGTGGTCCTCAACCTGATCGTGGACCTGCTGTACCCCCTGTTGGACCCGCGGGTGAGGCTGGCATGAGGATCGTCGCGTATCTGCTGCGCAACCCGCTGTCGCTGCTGGGTATCCTGGTCCTGATCGGCTTTGTCGCCGTTGCCGCGCTGGCCCCGGTGATCGCGCCGCCGGAGCCATACCAGACCTCGCCCTACGAGATTCCGCGCAGCGGCTTCCGCGCCACGCCGCAGCCGCCCTCGGCCCGCGCTCTGCTGGGCACCACCGAGGGGCAGTTCGACATCTATTACGGCCTGGTCTGGGGCACCCGCACCGCCTTCAAGATCGGTCTCGGCGTCGTCCTGATCTCGACGCTGATCGGCGGCGTGGTGGGGGCGGTGTCGGCCTTCTATGGCGGCATGGTGGACGAGGTGCTGATGCGCGTCGTCGACGTCTTCCTGGCGGTGCCGTTCCTGATCGCGGCGATGGTGCTGACCACGCTGCTGGGCAAGGGCATCGGGCCGATGACGATCGCGCTGACCGCCTTCGGCTGGATGAACTACGCCCGCGTCATCCGCAGCGAGATCCTGCGGGTGAAGGAGCTGGACTACGTCAAGGCCGCGCGGTCCTACGGCACGCGCGACGTCCGGCTGCTGCTGCGGCACATCCTGCCGAACGCGTTCTTCCCGGTGCTGGTGCTGGCCACGATGATGACGGGGTCGATGGTGCTGACCGCCTCGGCGCTCAGCTTCCTCGGCGTCGGTGTCGAGCCGGGCTATGCCGATTGGGGCCAGCTCATCAGCTATTCCCGCAACTGGATCGTCGGCCGCGGCGACAGCCCGTTCCGCTACTGGTACACGCTGGCCTTCCCCGGGGCCGCGATCTTCCTGTTCGTGCTGTCCTGGAGCCTGCTGGGCGACGCGCTGCGCGACATCCTCGACCCCCGCCTCCGGACCTGAGAGGGAACCACCGAATGGACGTCCACAGCCTGGCCGCCGGCCTGGAGGAAGCCATCGCGCATGAGGTCGGGGACAAGGCGATCCCGTCGATCTCCTACGCCGTGGTCGACCGCGACGGCCTGCTGGCCACCGGGCATGTGGCGCGGCCGGATCTCGGCCACCAGCTCGACGACCGGTCGCTGTTCCGGATCGGGTCGCTGACCAAGATGTTCACGGCGATCGGCATCATGCAGCTGGCCGAGAAGGGGTTGCTAGACATCGACGCCGACGTGTCCGCCTACATCCCCGATTTCCGCCCGGTGAACCCGTTCGCCGGGCGTGAAAGCGGCCCGTACGGCGCCCAGGTGTCGCTGCGCAAGCTGATGAGCCACACCTCCGGCCTGGTGCGCGAGCCGAAGGATGGCCACTACCTGGACGACCGGCGGCCGGGCTTGGCGGTGACGGTCGAGGGGCTGAAGACTTCGGTGCTGAAGGAGGATCCCAGCGCCGGGATCGTGCACTACTCCAACGCCGCCATCGCCGTTGTGGGCGCGGTGCTGGAGCGGGTCAGCGGCATGGGTTATGCCGACTACGTCGCCCTCCACATCTTCCAGCCGCTGGGCATGGCCGAGAGCAGCGCCGACCTGGCGCCGGAGTTGCGGGCCCGGCTGGCCCCGGCCTCGATGTGGGATGTCGACCGCGACTTCCCGACGCCGGTGTTCGACCTGGGCGGGTCGCCGGCCGGCGCCATCGTCTCGACCGCGCCCGACATGGCGAAGTTCGCGACCTGCATGCTGCGCGGCGGCTTCGCCCCGGACGGGCGATCGGTGGTGTCGCCCGCCGGCCTGAGGCAGATGTGGACGGTGATAGGCCGGCCGGCGGCCGGCCACAGCAGCAGCAAGGGCTATGGCCTCGGCTTCAGCGTCGGCGATCTCGACGGCTGGACCTGGATCGGCCATGGCGGCGCGGTCTACGGTTATGCCACCCAGCTGCTGGCGCTGCCCCAGGCCGGGCTGGCAGCGCTGATCTTCAGCACCCTCGATTTCACCAACCAGATCGGCACCCGGCTGGCAGGGCGGGCGCTGCGGCTGGCCCTGGCATCCCGCCAGATGGGCCGGGTCCCGGCGCCGCCGGCGAAGCACCCGCCGCTGACCGCGGCCCATCTGGCGGCGATGCCGGGCCTCTACCAGGCCGCGGACGGCAGCGAGAGCGTGGAGTTGCGGGCCAAGGACGGCCGGCTGTACCTGATGGGCGAGGGCGTGCCGCTGGAGCTGAAATGGCGCGGCGGCGACGCCTTCACCATCGACGGCCGGATCTATGGGGAAGAGGCGGATTATCCGCATCTCGACCTGACCTTCAGCGCCGACGGCGTGCTCGGCTGGAAGGGCAAGGACTGGACCCGGCGCAACACCGTGCATTCCGATGCGCCGGCCGAGCTGGCGCCGCATCTCGGAATCTACGGCCCGGACTTCAACCCGACGCATCTGTTCTACGCCGACGGCCGCCTGAAATGCCTGATCGAGTATTTCTGTACCCATGACTGCGAGCAACTGCCGGACGGCAGCTGGCGCATGCACGGAATCCTGTACGAGGGCGAGACGCTGGAGCTCGCTGCCCGGGACGAGGAGGGCCGCATCGGGATCCGCGTCGGACCGATGTTCCTGGTGCGGCACGCGGACGGAACGGCCAGATGACGGCCGCCGCGCTATAATGCCCGGCAAAAGCAAGGCAACAGCGCGGGGAGGATGTCATGCGGCGGATCGGGGTCGGGCCCTTGACCGAGGTGGTGGAGCGGATCTTCGCCGCGGGCGGTTGCGGGGCGGAGGAGGCAGGGCGCATCGCCCGCCATCTCGTCGACAGCAACCTGTGCGGCCATGACTCGCACGGTGTGGTCCGCACCAAACGTTACATCGATTTCCTGCGGGCCGGCACGGTCGTGCCCGGCCGCAGCGCCGATCTGGTCTTCGACGGCGGCAGCCTGCTGGTCGTCGACGGGCAGTTCGGCTTCGGCCAGACCATCGGCGAGCAGGCCACCGACCTGCTGGCCGAGCGCGCCAAGGCGCATGGCATCGCGCTGATTACCATCCGCCGGTCCGGCCATCTCGGCCGGCTGGGTGACTGGGCCGAGCGGCTGGCCGGGCACGGCCTGGTGTCGCTGCATTTCCTCAACACCACCGGCCTCGGGCTGATGGTGACGCCGTTCGGCGGCAGCGACCGGCGGCTGTCGCCGAGCCCGATGGCGGTCTGCGTGCCGGTCGAGAGCCGCGACCCGATCCTGCTCGACATCACCACCGCCATGACCGCGGAGGGCAAGCTGCTGGTGGCGAAGAACAAGGGCGAGACCGTTGGGCCTGGCATCATCGTCGACAAGGCCGGGCAGCCGACCATCGATCCGGCCGATTTCTACGCCGGCGGCGCGATCCTGCCCTTCGGCGGCCACCGTGGCGCCGGGCTGAACATCCTGACCGACATCCTGTCCGGCGCGCTGTCGGGCGGCGGCTGCACCGCCCCCGGCGTCACGGTGCTGGAGAACACCATGACCAGCATCGCGATCGACGTCGGCCGGCTGCCGGACCGCGCCGCCTATACGGCGGAGATCCTGCGTTTCTGCGATTGGGTGAAGGGATCGCCGCCGGCCGATCCGGCGGCACCGGTGCTGCTGCCGGGCGAGGTCGAGGCCGCGACCCGCCGGCGCCGCGCTGCCAAAGGCATCCCGATCGACGATGCGACCTGGGGCGACATCCGGGCGGCTGCGGCATCCGTCGGCCTGCCGGAGGCCGAGATCGAGGCGATGGTGCCGGCTTAGCCCGAAACGGCTTCACGGCCCGATCTCCGCGGCGATCGCCGCCAGATAGCGTTCCGCCGGGACTTGCCAGTCCGGGCCGGCGACCAGTCCGACATAGCCGTCGGGCCGGATCAGCCAAAGCCCGTCCTCCGACGGCGCCGGACGCGCCCGCGTGTCGACGAGGTCGGGAAATATCGCCGAGAGCAGGGCGGCAGCATCGCCAGGCCCCGCCACGGCGAAGCGCGGTGCCGCGCCGGACCCGATCGGATCGCCCGCCACCGGCAGCCAGCGCTCGCCCGCCGCCGGCAGCGCGTGGCCGTGCGGCGCCTGGGTCGTCGTGACCGACAGGAGGCTGTCGGGATAGGCGATCTCGAGCTCGGTCAGCGTGTCCGACATCCTGCGCTGCACCTGCGACAGGCCGAGCACGATCCGGGCCGCGGCGTTGCGCACCGCCTGCGCCACCGGGTTGCGCAGGATCGCGACATCGGTCATCCGCCCGGCGGTGCGCAGCACGCGGTCGCCGACGGCGCTGCGCTCGACCGAATAGCTGTCGAGCAGCGACGCGCGGGCCGCGCCCTTCGCCACCAGGGCCAGCTTCCAGGCCAGGTTGAACGCGTCCTGCATGCCGGTGTTCATGCCCTGGCCGCCCGCCGGGCTGTGGATGTGCGCGGCGTCGCCGGCGAGAAAGACGCGGCCGGCAGAGTAGTCCCTGACCTTGCGCTCGTTGATCCGGAACGAGGACAGCCAGATCGGGTCACGCAACCGCACGCCGCCCGGGCCGCGCTGGTCGACCAGGGCCTGCACCTCCGCCAGAGTCGGGCTGGGACGCTGTTCCCTGCCGTCCGCGGGGCCAAGATCGGCGACCACGCGATACCGGTCGCCGCCGATCGGGAAGAAGGCCAGGATGCCGTCCCGGTGCCAGAAGATGTCCAGCTTGTCCGGCACACCGAGGCCGTCGAGCCGCATATCGGCCAGCACCCAGTCGCTCGGCTGGGTAGAGCCGGCGAAGTCGAAGCCCAGCCCGTGGCGCACGGCCGAATGCGCGCCGTCGCAGCCGATCAGCCAGTCGGCCGCCACGGTCTCCTCGCGGCCGGCGGCGTCGCGCAGGGTCGCCGTGATGCCGTCCGCACGGGCCTCGAAGCGCAGCAGCTCGACCTGGCGCTCGACCCGGCATCCCAATTCCTCCAGCCGGGTCTCCAGCAGCCGCTCCGTCTCGTTCTGCGGGATCATCAGCGCAAACGGATACGGACTCTCGATCTGGTCGAAGCCGACCTCGCCGATGGTCTGCCGCCCGTTCGAGATCCGGACGCCACGCGCCTTGATGCCCGCGGCGAGAAAGCGGTCGACGCCGCCGGCGCGCTCGAGCAGCTCCAGCGAGCGGCTCCACAGCACCAGCGCCTTCGACTTGTCGGTCCGCGTGGCGGCCTTGTCGACGATGCGCACGGGAATGCCGTAACGGGTCAGCTCGGCCGCCAGCGTCAGCCCGACCGGTCCGGCACCGACGATCAGCACCCCGACAGGATTCGCCATGGTCCCCTCCCGCTCGCCCAAGCGGCGCGGCGCCAGCCGTCGCGACGATGGCGTATCGAAGGGATTTCAGCGGGTCGCGACCCGGCAGGCAAGCCCGTTCTCGCCACGATGCATCGGCCTGGATCGACGCTGTTCGGCGGTCGCGGACCAGCCGCCGGGCCGATCGGATCGGCCTCAGCCGATCCGCATCGACAGCTCGACATCCTCGCCGAACGGCGCCGACAGGTAGCCGCTCGCGGGCGAACGCACCCGCGCCAGGTAGTCGGGGCTGTAGTCGGCGTTGTCGGCGACGATGAAGGCGCCCGGCCTCAGGCGGCTCTCCACCAGGCTCAGGATCTCGGGATAGAGCGCCTTGGCGCCGTCCAGCAGCAGCAGGTCGATCGTGTCGGGGAGGTCGGGGCGCAGCGTCTGCAGGGCGTCGCCCACCCGGATCTCCACCAGGTCGGCGAGACCACCGGCCGTCAGGTTCGCCCGAGCCCGCGCCACCTTGGACGGCTCGAACTCGCTGGTGATCAGGCGGCCGCCGCCATTGTCGCGCAATGCCGCGGCGAGGTGCAGGGTCGAGATGCCGAACGAGGTCCCGAACTCGACGATCACCCGCGCGCCGCAGCCGCGCGCCAGCATGTACAGCAACACGCCGGTCTCGCGCGAGACGGGGAGGGGAAAGTCCTTCAGGCGCCCGTAGAACTCGAGATAGTCGGTCTTGCTCCGCATCAGGCGCGCTCGCTCCTCGGAGGAGACGTCGGCGAAGTCGGGGCTCGTCGCTGGCGACGCCGCGTCGGCCTCGTCGAACAGGCGCTCCAGCAGGGGGGCGAGCGGGGTGGTGGTCAGGGTGGTCATACCGGTCTCCGGTCGGGTTTGCTTGTGCCGGACCAGAAATACGACTAATTCGTCAGGTTCCCTATTCGCGTTGCCCCGGCCCGCCATGACCGATCGTCGAAACGCCCGGATTTCCTTGCGAAAACAGCCCCAGCAGGCTCGTTCGGCCGATCTCGTCGCCGCGATCCTGGAGGCTGCTGTTCAGGTTTTGGCGAAGGAAGGCGCGCAGCGCTTCACCACGGCGCGAGTCGCCGAGAAGGCGGGAGTCAGCGTCGGGTCGATCTATCAGTACTTCCCGAACAAGGCGGCGATCCTGTTCCGGCTGCAGAGCGACGAATGGCGGCAGACCACCGATCTGCTGCGTGCCATCCTCGAGGACCGCCGATCACCGCCGCCGGAGCGGCTGCGCACCCTGGTCCACGTCTTCCTCCGTTCGGAATGCGAGGAGGCGGCGATGCGCATGGCGCTCGCCGATGCGGCTCCCCTCTATCGTGATGCGCCGGAGGCGCGGGAGGTGAAGAAGTCGGGGCACCGCACCGTCGAGATCTTCATGCGGGAGGCGCTGCCCGAGGCCTCAGACGCGACGCGTGCGCTCGCGGGCGACCTGATCACGGCGACGCTCAGCGCGGTGGGGAAGCAGTTCTCGGAAACGCCCCGGACTCCGGCGGAGGTCGAGGCCTATGCCGACGCCATGGCCGACATGGTCTGCGCCTATCTCACTGGCCTCGGGAAGGGTTGAGACGAGCAGGTTCGTGATCGGACTCGTCCCTCTCTCCTAGGAAAGAACCGTCATTGCGAGGAGGCGAAGCCGACAAAGCAATCCATGCCGCAGCTCTTGCTGCCCTGGATTGCTTCCCCCGGCTCAAGGCCGGGGTCGCAATGACGATCTTTTCATGGCCTCGTTGGGCTCAGAAGTCGAACTTGTCGATGTTCTCCTTGGTGAAGACGAAGGGCGCTCCGAGCAGGATCTCGCTGCCGTTGACGACCTGCAGGTCGCCGAGCTTGCCGGCCTTCACCGAGGTCGCGCCCGGCTTGAGCGTGCCGTCGGCCGCAGCCCGCAGCACGTACATGGCGGCATAGCCGAGATCGACCGGGTTCCACAGCACCACCGACTTGACGCAGTCCTTCGCCACATAGGGCTTCATGGCGTTGGGCGTTGCCAGGCCGATCACGGCGATCTGGCCGCATTTGCCGGCCTGGGTGACCGCCTCGGCTGAGGCCGGGGTTGCTACGCTGGTCATGCCGACGATGCCCTTGAGTTCGTCGCCATGCTTGTTGATCAGCGTCGTCGCCTGGTTGAACGACAGGATGTTGTCCTCCTGCGCCTCGACCGTCTCCAGCCATTTCAGCTTCGGATGGCACTTCTCGGCATAGGCCGCCATCTCGGCGATCCAGCGCGCCTGGTTCGGCGTGGTGAAGGTCGAGGTGACGATGGCGAAGGAGCCTTCCTCGCCGATCTCCTTCGCCAGGTTGTCGATCAGCGACTTGGCGATGCCGTTGAATTCCGCCTGGTTGACGAACCACTGGCGGGCATCCGGCGTCGAATTGGCGTCGTAGCCGACGACGTTGATGCCCTTGGACAGCGCCTTCTTCAGCACCGGCGCGATGGCCACGGGGTCATTGGCGGCGAACAGGATGCCGTCGACGCCGCTGGTGATGGTGTTGTCGATGAAGGTGATCTGCTCGTCGATATTGGCCTTGGTCGGGCCGTCCGTCTTGGCGCTGACGTTGCCGAGCTCCTTGGCCGCGTCGGCGATGCCCTTCGACGTCGCATTGAAATAGCCGATGCCGATCAGCTTCGGAATGTCGACCACGGTGAGCTTCTTGCCGGCGCGGTCCGGCGCGCCGGTCGGGGTGCCGCCATCATAGGGCTTCGCCGCCGCCGCGGCGGCCGTCCCGTCGCAGGCCAGCGGGCTGGTCGGCAAATCGTCGCCGCCCGTCCAGCCCGAATCCGCCCGCGCCGCACCGGCGGCAAGCAGTACGCCGAACGCCAGGGCCCAAGTCGTCCGCCTCATGTCCATCTCCTCCACTGTTTGCGGGCCGGAATCCGGCGAGGCCCGCGTTTCTTGATCAGCCGTCGCCGTCGCGGCGGAACAGGTTGCCGATGAGAATGGCGAGGATCAGCACCACGCCGATCACGACGATGGTGCCGTCGCCCTTCACCCCGGCCAGGGACAGGCCGTTCTTGATGGCCTGCATCAGGATCAGGCCCAGCACGGTGCCGATGATCGTGCCGCGCCCGCCGAAGATGCTGGTGCCGCCGAGGACGACGGCGGTGATGACGTCGAGCTCCAGCCCCGTGCCCATGTCCGAGCGCGTGGTCGACACGCGCGACACGAAGACCACGGCGGCGAGCCCCGCCATCAGCCCCGAGCCGGTGTAGATCAAGAGCTTGGTGCGGTCGACGCCGATGCCCGAGAAGCGCGCGGCGGTCTCGTTGGCGCCGACCGAATAGGTCGACCGGCCGAAGGTGGTGAGGCCGAGGATTACCGCGGCGGCCACCGTGACGACCAGCAGGATCCAGAGCTGCGAGGGCACGCCCAGCGCCTCGCCCTGGCCGAGGCCGAAGAACCAGTCCGGATAGCCGCGCACCGATCGCGCCTGGCTGATGCCCTCGGCTAGGCCGCGATAGAGGGCGAGGGTGGCCAGGGTGGCGATCAGCGGCGGCACCCGGAAGCGGGTGATGATCAGGCCGTTGACCAGCCCCGCCACGGCGCCGACCACCAGCGCCAGGGCCATCGCGGCGGGCAGCGGCAGGCCGAGGGTCTTCCAGAACACGCCGAGCAGGATGGCGCACAGCCCGAGGATCGATCCGACCGACAGGTCGATGCCGCCGGTGACGATGACGAAGGTCATGGCCAGCGCCACCAGCCCGACCTCGGCCATCAGCCGGCCCTGGTTCAGCAGGTTGTCGATGGTGAAGAAGCGGTCGGACTGGGTGGCCAGAAGGGCGAGGGCGATCGCGACCAGGATGGCGAGGATCGTCTCGTGCCGGAGGAGGAAACGCAGCGACACCGGCGCCTCCTCAGATCGCGACGCGCCGGCGCCGCACCATGTCGGCGAGCACCGTGACAAGGATGAGGAGGCCGAGCACGGCGCGCAGCCAGTAGGCCGACACGTTGAGGAAGATCAGCGCCGAGCCGATGGTGGCGAACAGCAGGGCGGCGAGGGTCGAGCCGATCACCGTGCCCATGCCACCCAGGATCGACACCCCGCCGATGACCGCGGCGGTGATCACCGTGAGCTCGAGATTGGGTGGAACGGTCGATTGGATGACCTGCAACTGGGTCGCGAACAGCACGGCGGTGATGCCGGCGAAGACGCCGTGGATGGCGAAGACGGCGACCGTCGTCGTCTCGATCCGGATGCCGGTCGCCCGCGCCGCCTCGGCATTGCCGCCGACGGCGTAGATCGACCGCCCGAAGGCCGAGTAGCGCATCCAGAAGGCGGTCAGGAGCGTCAGCACGACCATGAACCAGATCGGGAGCGGCAGGCCGAGGAGGCGCTTCTGGGCGATCAGGTAGTCGGCCGGCAGGTTGGTGATCCAGGCGCCGTCGGTGACGCTGATCAGGCCGCCCTTGAGGATCGACAGCATGCCCAGCGTCACCACGATCGACGGGATACGGGCATAGGCGACCAGGCCGCCGACGAAGGCGTTGACCACCACGCCGGCAAGGATCGGCGCGGTCCACGCGACCCAGACCGGATAGCCCCCGACCGCCAGCGTGCCCGAGAGCGTGGCGAGCACGCCGATCAGCGAGCCGACCGACACATCGATATGGCCCGAGATGATCACCAGGGACATGCCGAGCGCGGCCACCGCGATATAGGCGTTGCTCGAGAAGATGCTGGTCAGGTTGGTGTTGCTCAGGAAGCGCGGGTTGACCGCGCCGACCACGACGAAGAGCGCGACCAGGGCGCCCAGGATGACCAGCTCCTGGCCATAGGCTCCGAGGAAGCGGCCCACCCGTCCGCTCCGGGCCGAGGAGCGGGCCGCGGCCGTGATCATCGTCATCAGGCGGCCTCCGCCGTGTCGCCGGATCGCGTCATGGCGGCGCCGACCGCGTCGGGCGTCGCCTCCGCCCGGTCGAAGGCGGCGGCGATGCGCCCGCCGCTCATGACCAGGATACGGTCGCTCATGCCCAGCACCTCGGGAAGCTCGCTCGAGATCAGCAGGATGGCGAGGCCCTGGGCGGCGAGCCCGCTGATCAGGGCGTGCACCTCGGCCTTGGCGCCGACATCGATGCCGCGCGTCGGCTCGTCGAGGATCAGGATGCGCGGCTCGGTGGCGAGCCATTTCGCCAGCACCACCTTCTGCTGGTTGCCGCCGGACAGCTGGCGTACCGCCTGCTCAGGCCCGCGGGTGCGGATGCCGAAGCGCTTGATGGCGTCGCGGGCGAGGGCGCCTTCGCGCCGAAGGTCGACGATGGAGGCCCTGGCGATCCGGCCGAGCACGGCCAGCGACACGTTCTCACGTACCGTCTGCGGCCGGATCAGGCCCTGCAGGCCTCGGTCTTCCGGCACATAGGCGATGCCCAGGTCACGGGCCTGGCCCGGCCCGCCGATCGCGACCGGCTTGCCGTCCAGCAGGATCTCCCCCGATGTGGCCGGGGTGATGCCGAAGACGGTGAGCGCCAGCTCGGTGCGGCCCGAGCCGACCAGCCCGGCGATGCCGAGGATCTCGCCGGCATGCAGCGACAGCGAGATGTCCTGCACGGTCGTGTTGTAGGAGACGTTGCGCAGCTCGAGCATGGTCCGCCCGATCGCTGCCTCGCCCTTCGGAAACAGCTGCTCGATCGAGCGGCCGACCATCATCGACACCAGCGTCTTCTCGTCGACCTCGCCGATCGGCCGGGTGCCGATCAGGGCGCCGTCCCGCAGCACGGTGACCCGGTCGGCCAGGGCGAAGATCTCCGCCATGCGGTGGCTGACATAGACGATGCCGACGCCCTGGCCGCGCAGCCGGCGCACCACGTCCATCAGCCGCTTGACGTCGGCGTCCGCCAGCGCCGCCGTCGGCTCGTCCATGATGACCAGGCGGGCATTCCAGGACAGGGCCTTGGCGATCTCGACCCGCTGGCGGTTGGCGACCGAAAGGCTGCCCACCCGGAGGTCGACGTCGAGGTCGTGGCTGTCGAGGGAATCGAGCAGCTCGCGCGCCCTGATCCGCATCGTCTCCCAGTCGAGCCCGCCCCAGGATCGGCGCGGCGCATGGCCGAGGAAGATGTTCTCGGCGACCGTGAGCTCGGGGAACAGCAGCAGCTCCTGATAGACCGTGGCGATGCCGGCCTGCTGCGCCTCGCGCGGTGAGGAGAAGCTCGCCGGCTTGCCGTCGACGCGCAGTTCCCCGGCATCGGCCCGGTGCACGCCCGCGAGGATCTTGATCAGCGTCGACTTGCCGGCACCGTTCTCGCCGAGCAGGGCATGCACCTCGCCGGGACGCACGTCGAAGCTGATGTCCTTGAGCACCGCCAGCCCGGCGAAGGATTTGGACACACCGGCAAGCTCGACGACCGCGGTCATGCCGGCGTCAGCGAGGGTCAAGGCCGGCCTCGCGGCAGAGCGGTTGAAGCCGACGCAGCCGGGAGAGCTCCGCTCCGCCGAGGCTGTTCTTTGCCCTGATCCGCATGGGTGGTGCGTCCGTCCCTGTCGATCCGGCTACGAGACCGTCATTGTCCTGGAGATCGAGGCGCGGAGCGCCTCGTCCCTGATCGAATCATCAGACCATAAAGAGGGTATACTGTCACCTCCTCCAAGGAGACGTTCCGCCCCGTTCGGGGACACGACACCGGGGATTGACGGTGCTAGACGTCACCCCGCGACCGCCGGGAGCGACGGCGCGTGGTCTCGTCGCTGGAGCGGCCGGCGCGGGCAGCTGACGGAGAGACGAGCTTGAGCGACGTAAAGACCATCCTTGCCTTCGGCGACAGCCTGACCTGGGGCGCCGATCCCGTGAGCGGCGGCCGCCACCGCTTCGAGGACCGCTGGCCCAGCGTGCTCGAGGCCGGGCTGGAGGGATCGGCCCGGGTGATTGCCGAAGGCCTCGGCGGGCGCACCACCATGTTCGACGATCACGGGGCGGCTGCCGACCGCAACGGCGCGCGCATCCTGCCGACGCTGCTCGGCAGCCATTACCCCCTCGACCTGCTCATCATCATGCTCGGCACCAACGACCTGAAGCCGCATCTCTGCGGCACCGTCTCGGGCGCCGGCTCCGGGATCGAGCGGCTGGCCGAGATCGCCAGGGCCTATCCCTATGGGCGGGACTCCGCCGTCCTGCAGGTGCTGATCGTGGCGCCGCCGCTGTTCGACGAGGCCGTGGGCGGCGACTGGCAGCCGGTTGGCGGCAGCAGCATCGCCGAATCGCAGAAGCTGGCGCCGCGCTACCGGGAGGCCGCGGCGTCCTGCGGAGGCGCCTTCTTCGATGCGGCGGCCGTGGCAGTGGCGTCGCCGGTCGATGGCGTGCATCTCGACGCCGCCAACACCCGGGCGATCGGCCAGGCGCTGGTGCCGGTGGTCCGGCAACTGCTGGGGCTGGGCTGACAACAGCACCGAAGCCCGGTCGACCTATGCCGCGGTATGGGCCGACCTCTCCATCGGTCGGATCGTTCCGGGCCGCAGCCGCAGGGTAGGTTTGCCTGTCGGCCGGCGTGAGCATCCCGCTCTTCCGTCGCTGGCCGGAACAGGACATGCGATGGATCAGATGTCCGCCTCGGCGCTTTTGGCGTCCCCGCTTGCGCATCTCGATCTGGTCGGGCTCGCCGGGATCCTGGTCTGGTACCTGATCCCGAGTCAGCGGTCGACCACCCGGCTCGTGGTGCAGATCGTCTTCTTTGCGGTGATGACCGCGATCCTCCTACGCAGCGACGTTTCCCCCTTCGTCCTCGAAGGGCATCGGACCGCGGAGGATGGCGCCCTGCTCGTCGTCTCCGCCCGGCTCCTCTGGTGGGTGCATCTCGCGTGGGCGCTCATCGGCTTCGTGCGGATCTATCTCGTCCTCGATCGGCACCCCCGCGAGGCGCGGCTGCTGCAGGATCTCATCGTCGGCACCGTCTATCTCGGCGTGGCCCTGTCGGTCCTGGCCTTCGTCTTCGGCATCCCGATCGGCACCCTGGTCGCCACCTCCGGCGTCGTCGCCATCATCCTCGGCCTCGCCCTGCAGAACACGCTGGGCGATGTCTTTTCCGGCGTCGCCATGACGCTGGGCCGGCCCTTCACGATCGGCGACTGGATCGTGCTCAGCGACGGTACCGAGGGGCGGGTGGTCGAGAGCACCTGGCGCTCGACCCATCTCCTGACCGGCTCGAACAACATCGTCGTGCTGCCGAACAGCGTCCTGGCTGGGCTGGGCCTCACCAATGTCAGCCGCCCCGACGAGACGCATTCGGTGTCGCTCACCCTGCGCGTCGCCCCGACGCGGATGCCGGCGATCATCGCGGACGTGATGCAATCGGCCCTGCTCAGCTCGGAATCGACCCTGAAGGAGCCGCCGCCGAGCGTTGCATTGAGGGGGTTGGACGCGACGGCGCTGGAGCTCGAGCTGAACTTCCGGGTGGCCAGCCCGGCGCAGCGGACGAAGGCCAAGAACGAGGTCCTCGATCTCGTCTACCGCCACTGCAAGGCGGCCGGGTTGCTGCTGGCGCTGCCGCCGAACGCCATGATCGTCCCCCAGGATCTGCCCACGGAGGAAACGGCGCGTCCGCCGCAGGTTTCGCCGGTGGAGCTGATCGAGGCGATGCCGATCTTCGCCGCGCTGACGCCGGAGGAAAAACAGGCGCTCGCCGACACGGCCGCCACGCGGGAGTATCGCAAGGGCGATGTGATCATCCGCGAGGGAGAGGCGCTGTCCTCATTGATGATCGTCCGCGCCGGCATCGTCGTCATGCGCCGCGGAGGTCGAGAGGCCGGCCGGCTCGCGCCCGGCGACTTCTTCGGCGAGACCGGGCTGCTGGCCGGCATGGGAGAGGCCTGCACGCTGGAGGCCTTCACCCGGGTGACCGTCTACGAGATCGATCAGAGCGCCTTTGGTCCACTGATCGAAAACCGCCCCGCCCTGGCGGAGGATCTCGCCCTCAGCCTGTCCGCGCGTGTCGAGAAAGCCCAGGCGCATGCCGGCGAGGGGCTGGCGCGTGGCCAGAGCCATCATTTCTTCCTGGGGGCCATCCACACCGTTTTCCGCAAGAGATCGACCGGCTGACGCAAAGGCGGCTGCGTACGCTGGGCGCTCGATATAAACTTGGACTGAATCTGTCCGCGTTTGCCGTTGCGGTTCGTTACTCGGACTGTTAGAGTCCGAGTTATGGCTCATATGACTGTCAGCGTCGAATACGGCATGCACTGCCTGCTCTGGCTCATCGACAAGGGCGAGACTCCGCTGAGCTGCCGTGACCTCGCCGACCTGCAGGGCCTGTCGCCGACCTTCCTGGCCAAGGTCTTCGCCAAGCTGGAGAAGGCCGGGATCGTCCGGGCGACGGAAGGCGTGCGCGGCGGCTATGTGCTCGCCCGCAAGCCGGAAGACATCAGCGTCCTCGCGGTCGTAGACGCGATCGAGGGCCGCAAACCGCTGTTCGATTGTCAGGATATCCGCGGCCGCTGCGCCGTGTTCGGGGGCAGCCCGCCCGGCTGGGCGATGGCCGGCACCTGCTCGATCCACGCCGTGATGCTGCGGGCGGAGAAGGCGATGCGGGAGTCGCTGGCTGCCCAATCCCTCGCCGATATCGCGACGGTCGTCTACCGCATAGCGCCGCCCGAATTTTCGAACGAACTGCAGGAGTGGATCGACCGCCGGGTCGACGGCCGCGGCCGCAGATCCGGCGTTGCCTCAACCGCCTGATAGAATCGGATTCGCCCCATGATCACGGCCGCCGCAACGGAGCGCCCCCTGGTGCTGATCGTCGATGACGACGAGGCCGTCCGTTCCGCGCTCCAGGAGCTGATGTTTTCGGTCGGGCTCGACGCCGCCGGCTTCGCCTCGGCGCGCGAGCTGCTGGACACGAAGCTGCCGGACCGCTCCGGATGCCTCGTTCTCGACGTGCGCCTGCCCGGGACCAGCGGCCTCGACCTGCAGCAGCAGCTCGCCTCGACCGGCAAGATCAAGCCGATCGTCTTCCTCACCGGCCATGGCGACATTCCRATGACGGTCCAGGCGATGAAGGCCGGCGCCATCGACTTCCTGACCAAGCCGGTGCGCGACCAGACCCTGCTGGACGCCGTTTCGGCCGGCATCGAGCGCGACGTCGCCCAGCGGGCCCAGGCCCGGGTCTCCCGGCAGCATGTCGACGACCACAAGAGCCTGACCCCGCGCGAGCGCCAGGTGCTGCGCGCCGTGGCGCTGGGGCGCTTCAACAAGCAGATCGCCTATGACCTCGGCATCAGCGAGGTCACGGTCAAGCTGCACCGCAGCAACGTGATGCGGAAGATGCACGCGACGTCGGTCGGCGAGCTGATCCGGGCGTGGGAGGCCCTTCCCGTCGACCTACGCGACGACGAGACGACCTAGACCACGGGATAGTTACAACGGGACCGCGGATGGCGCGACATGGCCGTCAAACCGCGTCGATGAAGGCCGATCGCTTGTCCAAGGTGCCCGTTATCGCGATCGTTGATGATGACGAAGCCGTGCGCGACGCACTGTGCGAGCTCGTTCAGGTGATGGGCTTCTCGACCGAGGCCTTCGACGGCGCCGCGGCCTTTCTCGCGGATCTCGCGCCCGGACGGTACGACTGCCTCATCACCGACGTTCGGATGCCGGGGATGGATGGGATCGATCTGCAGCGCCGGCTGCGGTCCCTCGGCTCGGCCATTCCAGTGGTCATGATCACCTCCGCCCCTGATCCGGCGGGACGGGCGCGGGCGCTGGAGGGCGGGGCCTGCGCCTATCTGGCCAAGCCGGTGGACGACTGCGCGCTGCTCGATCACCTGAGGTCGGCCCTCGGCCACGGCGAGGAGCCCGGCGACCAGGCCAACGACGAAGACTCACCCGGAGGCTGACATGTCCGAGACGCTTCCTTCGGCCGGCGACCCTGACACCGGCATCGTCCTGGAGATCGATGCGCTGTATCGCGGGTCGCCATATTGGGAGCTCGACACGTCGGACGCCCGGATTTTCATCGACGCCGGCCCGTCGGGTGGCGACCTGCGCCAGGCGAACTGGGTGGCAGAGGTGCTGGGGCGCTCGCGTGTCGTGGATGTCAACGACCGGGCCGTGCATCTGGTGGGGACGTTTACCGGCCGCGAGGACATGATCGGCCGGCCCATAGCGGATTTCTGGCCGCCGGACAGCCATGACGATCTCGCCGAATTGATCGCCGAGGTTGCGACCGACCGGTCCCCTGATGCGATGCGGACACGCGAGATCACCTCGCTGCTGCTGCAGGCCCCCGTGCTGACGGTGTGGCGCTCGCAGCAGGCCGGTGCCGACACGATGTTCGTGGCGGTCAAGGGCGTGGTGAACGACCGCCGATCCTACTGGTCGCTGCGGGCGAGCGAGGAACGCTACCGCAAGCTCATCCACCACATGCCCAACCCGCTTCTGCGGGTCGATGCGAGGATGATGGGTCGGGTGTTCGCGCGGCTGAGGACGGAGGGCGTCGTCGACATCGAGTCATACCTCGATGCCCATCCGGAGCTGATCGCCTTCGCCGAGCAGAGCGTGCGGATCACGGAGGTCAACCCGGCGGCGGCGCTGCTGTTCGGGGCGAGGAGCCCGACGGATCTCGTCGGCCCGGTGGAATGCCTGTTCAAAGCCTCGCCGGAGACCGCCCGGCGGGTCACGATCGCGCATTTCGATCGGCGCCGCAGCCATGTCGAGGTGATGAAGCTGCGCACGCTCGACGGCCGGTTGCTGGACGTGCGGATCGCGGTGACCTTTCCGACGCCGCCGGAGCAGTTGGATGTGACGGTCGTCGGCCTGGAAGACCTGACCGACCAGCTTCGCACTGAGGCGCAGCTGCGCCAGCTCCAGGCCGATTTCACACGCGCCGCCCGCATCTCGACCCTCGGCGAGCTCGCCACCTCGATCGCGCATGAGGTCAACCAGCCGCTCGCCGCCATCTTCACCAATGCCGAGACCAGCCTGCGCTGGCTGTCGCGCGACGAGCCGAACTTGGCGAAGGTGGTTCAGCTGACGTCCCGGATCGTGGCCAGCGCCCGCCACGCTAACGAGATCGTCCACCGCATCCGGGCGATGACGGCGAAACACGCGCCGGAACGCCTGCCCCTGGACCTCAACGAGGTGGTCGACGAGGCGCTGCTGTTCCTGCGCCATGACATCGATGCCCGTTCGATCCGGTTGTCGACCAGGCTCGGGCTCGGCCTGCCCCGCGTGATCGGGGACCGGGTCCAGCTGCAGCAGGTGGTCGTCAACCTGCTGGTCAACAGCGTCCAGGCCATCGGCCAGGCCAAGGCCGGCCGGGTCGAGCTGAGCACCGGGCTCGGCGCCGGCGGCGAGGTCGTCTTCGTGATCCGGGACAACGGCCCCGGCATCCCGGAAGACGATCTCGATCGCATCTTCGAGGGTTTCTTCACCACCAAGGAGGAGGGGATGGGCCTCGGCCTCGCCATCTGCCAGTCGATCATGGCCGCGCATGGTGGCGGCATCGCCGCCTCGAACCGCCCCGAAGGCGGTGCGTGCTTCCGGCTCTGGCTTCCGGCCGAGCCCGACCCGGCCTGACCGCTTCCCAAGGGATAGGATATTCCATCTTTCGATGTACCGGATGACCGGGCCCTGAGATCCACGATCCTTCCTCTCGTTTCCAGGCGCCGGCCGTGACGGAGAGATGGCGCCCGGTGCCCCGTTCGCGAGAGGTGAACCCTTGAAGATCGTCATATTTTGGCATCAGGGTGGATGACCGGTCGCTGATGCCCGGCCCGGACGCCCACCTCGGCTCCACCACGATCGACTGGTGGCTCGCCGACATCCCCGCCGCAGAAGAAGCAGTGCTGTCGCCCCGCGGCAAGGTGCCGGAGGGCGGCGAGCCGGCCTCAGCGGGTTTGGGCGGCCTGGGTGGCTGCCATCGCCACGCAGCCGGGTGCGTCGAAGGGGCTCGCCGTCGCAAGGACGGTCGATTCAGCGCCGATGATCGCCGGACGGGTGAGAAGATGGACGGGGGCTTCGTTCCCCGTCCCGTCCGCTGCGTCGGACGCAAGCGAGAAGCCCAGCACCGCGACCAGGGACAGGATGGCGAAGCCGCAAATGGCCGCCGTGACCCCTGTTGCCGCCGCAGGGGTCGGACGCGGGAGGGGGGTGCCGGTTCCTTGTGCGTGCCGCATGATCTGCCTCCACTCCATTTCCGAATTTCGGCATCGAAGCCCGGAGACCGGGAGGTGCGCAGGCCCAGGCTCTGCGATCGCTCCCTGTCGTCATGAAGGCTAAGGCTGAAGCCGCGTCCGCCCTATTGCCCATAGGCGTCCTCGGTGCTGGGCATTGGTTGGGGCGACCTATACCTTGGTTTGGGAAAAGACCGTCCGGCGGCCGTCTAGCCGGATGCAGGCTGCTTCCGGTCGGCCTCGGCCGACGCCAACAGCTTGTCGACGCGACGCCCGTCCATATCCACGACCTCGAAGCGCCACCCCTCCCAGCTGAAACGATCGCCCGCGACCGGGAGCCGGCCGAACTGGTGCAATGCAAATCCGGCGACCGTGTTGAAGTCGCGGTCCTCCGGCCAGCGCCGGATGTGCAGCCGATCGAACGCCTCCGCGGCCGAGGTCAGGCCGTCGATCAGGTATGAGCCGTCCTCGCGCATCACGATGCCCGGTTCCTCGCCCGCCTCGGGGATCTCACCCGCAATGGCCTCGAGCAGATCGGTCTGGGTGACGATCCCCTCGAGGGTGCCGTATTCGTCCATCACCACCGCCAGCCGGACCGGCTTGGACTTGAACTGCTCCATGACCTTCAGCACCGGCGTCGCCTCGTGCAACGCCACGACGTCCCGAATGGTGCTCAGCGGGTCGAGCGGCTGGCCGTCGATCACCTGGTCGAGCAGGTCCTGCTTGCGCACAACGCCGACGATCTCGTCGATGCTGCCGCGGCTGACCAGGAGCTGCTCGTGGCGGCAGGCCCGGATGGTTTTGAGGATCTCGTCCCGGCTGTCGTCGGCATCGATCCACTCCACCTCGGGCCGCGAGGTCATGATGTCCCGGACGCGCCGCGTGCCGATGCTGAGGATCCGGTCGGCATATTCCTGCTGCGCCGGATCCAGCAGACCCGCCTCCCGGCTCTGGGCGACGATGAGCCTCAACTCCTCCGGCGAATGCAGCATCTCCTCGCCGGTGCCGGGCTGCAGGCCGGCCAGGCGCAGCACGCCGTTGCCGAGCCCGTTCAGGAACAGGATGGCCGGGCGGAAGAGGAACAGGAACACCGAGAGCGGCCGCACGACCCAGAGGGCCGTGACCTCGCTGCGCTGGAGCGCCAGGCTCTTCGGCGCCAGTTCGCCGAGCACGATGTGGAGGGCGGTGATGATGAAGAAGGCGATCGCCACCGCGATGGCGTGGGAGCCGGATTCGGCGATCGAGACCGGCAATCCTTGCAGCAGCGGCTCGATCAGATGGGCCAGCGCGGGCTCCCCGATCCAGCCCAGCGCCAGGGACGAGATGGTGATGCCGAGCTGGGTCGCGGCGAGGTTTGAGTCGAGGCGATCGACCGCCCGCTTCAGCGCGCCAGCATTGGCGCGGCGCTGGGCCACCAGCTCGGTCACGCGGCTTCGCCGGACGGCGACGAGCGAGAATTCGGCGGCGACGAAAAACCCGTTGGCGAAGACGAGCAAAAAGACAGCGATGATCTTCAGGATGTCGATCGTACTGCCGTCGATGTCGGACATTGTCTCCTTCTCTTCCGCGCCGGCAACGGCGCGAATCGTTTGCAGATGTCAGTCGATTGAACCACAGCCGCCCGCTCGGGATGAACGGCTTTGCGGCGAGTTCAGGCCCAGCCGGCCTCCGCCGTCATCGCCACCGGGCCGTTCTCCCGGGCGGTCCACAGCGTCAGCCCGTCGCCGCTCTCCTTGGCGTGCAGGATGACGGGGTCGTCATCGAACAGCGGCGACAGGCTGCGGAAGTCGAACCGTGCCGGCGGCGTGCCGCGGATCTCTGCCGCGAAATGCAGCAGCAATGTTGCCTGCAGCGGCCCATGGACCACGAGCCCGGGATAACCCTCCACCTCGGCAACGTAGCGGCGGTCGTAATGGATGCGGTGGCCGTTGAAGGTCAGGGCGGAGTAGCGGAACAGCAGGGGCGGGGACGCGTCGACCCGGCGCCGGTGGTGGCCAGGCTCGGCTGGGGCCGGGGCTGGCTTCGCTGCGCCGCCGTCGAGGCCGCGATAGACCAGGTCCTGCCTTTCCTGGAGCAAGGACAGCCCATCCATCTCGATGCTGTGGTCGACGGTGACGAAGCAGAGGAGGCCGCTGCGGCCCTCTTTGGCCACGACATCGCCGATGCGGGAAACGCGCCGGACCCGGTCACCGACCCGCAGCTCGCCGTGGAAGGTCACGCTGCCGCCGGCCCACATCCGGCGCGGCAGCGGCACCGGCGGCAGGAAATCGCCGCGTTGCGGGTGGCCGTCCGGGCCGAGCGAAGCCGTCGGCGCGGCGGGCTGGGCCAGGCAGAAATGAATGAGGCGGGGCACGGCCTCACCTTCCTGCGGCGGAGCGCCGGGGAAATCCAGCGTCGCCCGGAACTTGCGGACGAGATCGGCGGTGACGATGTCCTCCGCCACCTCCTCACGTCCGATCCAGGAGCGCAGGCGATCGATGTCGATGTCTGTCATAGGCGCAGCTCCGTCACTTCATCATCGACCACCATCAGAACCGGCAAGGCAAGCTCATGCGATGTAGGATCCGCTGGCAACAGCCAACAGCGCCTCACAGCAGCTAACGGGCGAATGTCCGGCCGCTGCTTACATTCCGTGTCAGCCAATCGTCGTTCCATCCATGAAAGGAGATCGTCGATGCGCGGAACAGCCAACGGCGAAACCATCGATCATAGCCGCCGCCGCTTCTTGAGCACAGTCGCGATGGGCATCGCCGTCGCCGGTACCGCCGGCCTGCTTCCGGCCCGTCCGGCCGTCGCAGCCGCCGGCGACGCCATCCGTCCGTTCCGCGTCGATATCCCCGAGGCCGACCTCGCCGAGCTGCGCCGGCGGATCGCCGCGACGCGCTGGCCCGACCAGGAGACGGACCCGTCGCAAGGCATCCCGCTGGCGAAGCTGCGGCCGCTGGTCGAGTATTGGGGCGCCGGCTACGACTGGCGGCGGGCGGAGGCGGAGCTGAACGCCCTGCCGCAATTCATCACCACGATCGACGGCCTCGACATTCACTTCATCCATGTCCGCTCGAAGCATCCCGGCGCCCTGCCGGCGATCATCACCCATGGCTGGCCGGGATCGGTGTTCGAGCAGCTCAAGATCGTCGGCCCGCTGACCGATCCGACCGCCCATGGCGGGACGGCCGAGGACGCCTTCGACGTGGTGATCCCGTCGATGCCGGGCTACGGCTTCTCCGGCCGGCCGACGGATACCGGCTGGAACGCCGACCGCATCGCCCGGACCTGGGCGGTGCTGATGCAGCGCCTGGGCTACACCCGCTACGTCGCCCAGGGCGGCGACTGGGGCTCCCCGGTCTCCAGTGCCATGGCGCGCCTGGCTCCGGCGGGGCTACTGGGCATCCACATCAACCTGCCGGCGACAGTGCCGCCCGAGATCATCAAGGTCCTGGCCGAAGGCGGCCCGGCGCCCGCCGGCCTCTCCGACAAGGAGCGCGCGGCGTTCGACGCGCTCAGCACCGCCGCGAAGAAGGGCAACCGGTCCTACGCCACGATCATGGGCACCCGGCCGCAGACCATCGGCTACGGCTTGGCCGATTCCCCGGCCGGCCTGGCGGCGTTCCTGCTCGGCCATCCGGGCTTCTCGTCCTGGACCTGGGACGGCCGCGATCCTGAAAAGTCGCCGGACGAGGTGCTGGACGACATCACGCTCTACTGGCTGACCAACACCGCGACCTCGGCGGCACGGCTATACTGGGAGGTCGGCGGCCGCAGCGTCGTGTCCTCGGCCGCGGAGAAGACCGCCGAGATCGCGCTGCCGGTGGCGGTCACGGTGTTCCCGGGGGAGACCTATCTGGCCCCGGAGAGCTGGGCCCGCCGCGCCTACCCCAACCTGACGTATTTCCACGAGGTCGACCGAGGCGGACACTTCGCCGCCTGGGAGCAGCCGGAGCTGTTCTCCGCCGAGGTCCGGGCCGCGTTCCGGCCGTTGAGCCGGCTGCCCTGACACGAGCGCGTCCCCTCTCGATCCATCCAACGCCTCAGGAGTTCGACATGAGCAGCACCCAGACCCCCAGCGAAACCCCGGCCGCCCGGCCGGTCGACTACAAGCTCGAGATCGTCGTCATCCCGGTGTTCGACGTCGATCGCGCCAAGCGCTTCTATGGCGGCCTGGGCTGGAGGCTCGACGCCGATTTCGCCCGTGACGACGGCTTCCGGGTCCTCCAGTTCACGCCGCCGGGCTCGCCGGCCTCGGTGATCTTCGGCAAGGGCGTCACCTCGGCCGCGCCCGGCTCGGCCCAAGGGCTGTACCTCGTCGTCTCGGACATCGAGGCGGCACGCGCCGACCTGGCGGCCCGCGGCGTCGAGGTCGAGGTGTTTCACGATGCCGGCGGCGTGTTCCACCAGGCCGGCCGGACCGGCCGCCTCGATGGCCCGGATCCGGAGCGGCGCAGCTACACCTCCTTCGCCGCGTTCAGCGACCCGGACGGCAATGGCTGGCTGCTGCAGGAGGTCACCGCGCGTCTGTCTGGCCGCGTCGAAGGGGACACGACCTTCGGCTCATCCCGCGATCTCGCGGCCACGCTCCGCCGCGCGGCGGCGGCGCATGGCGAGCATGAGAAGCGGAACGGTGGCGTGCACGACGCCAACTGGCCGGACTGGTACGCCGAATACATCGTCCGCGAGCAGGCCGGCCAGGAATTGCCCCTGTAGGCGGGGCCGTCGCCGGACGGAGGTTCAGAAGCTGACGCGCAGGCCGCCGGTGGCGGCCTGGCTGCGATAGCCGTCGGCGAAGCTGCCGTCGTAGCGCAGGAACAGGTTCACCGCCTGCGCCGCGAGGGTGACGCCGACGCCGATCCTGGCCTGGTCGCGCGGGGCGCGGGCGCCGTCCACGGTGAACTCCGCGTCCGAGCCCTCGAACCGCCCGTCGAAGGACCGGTCCGTGTCGCCGACGTCATGGCTCCACGCCGCCCGCAGCGTCAGGCCGAGCGGGGCGCCCAGCCCGAGATCGAAGCGCTGGGCCAGTTCCGCGCCCAGCATGCCCTGGGCCGAGGTCACGGTCCGGCCGCCGATCTCGAGATTGACGGCACCGGCTCCGGTCTCGGTGATCCCGTCCTGCCCGACCACGATGGTCTGGAACGCCGCAAAGGGCGTGAGGTCGGTGCTGTCGCCCAGCGCCAGGCGATAGCCCGTCTCGATGCCGGACAGGAACAGGTTCGCATCCGTGTCGGCGGCGGCGAAGCGGTCGAGGCCGGGGAAGGAGATCGTCCGGCTGACCGCACCCCAGCCATGGGCGTAACCCAGCGCGCCGTCGACATACCAGGCGGCGGGTGAATAGCTGGCATAGAGGCCGAGGGAGACGGTGGTGAGGTCGCCGTCGCCGGAAAGCTTCCGGGTGTCGAAGCTGCTGGACGACAGGGCCAGCGCGCCGCCGACGGCGAGGGTGTCGTCCACCCGATGGTCGAAGCCGATGGCGACGCCGAGGATGTCGAAATCGAGATCATGGGTGTCGTCGTCGCCCGACAGCCGGCCGAAGTTGCCCAGGCCGGCGACCCAGGCGCCCGCCGTGCCGGGGTCGCCCGGTCCCGCGGCGGCGAACCCGCCGGCCGTCGTGCCGCCACCATTTCGGGACTGGCGCATCTGCTGTTGCAGCAGGTTCAGGAAGGTCTGGGCGCCGGCGATCTCGACCGAGGGCAGGTCGGCATAGATCTCGCCGCTCAGCTGCTGCAGCGCCGAGCGCAGCGGATCGTCGTCACCATAGTTCAGCAGGTCGAGGCTGTTGTAGACATGGTCCATGTCGCCGAACAGCTGCGGCGGCGTGGCGCGGTCGAGCGCCTCGGCGATCGCGCCGGCATTGCCGCCGCCGGCCCGCGGGGCGTAGGCCAGGGCCTTATCGCCGATCAGCTGCCGGTTGGCGTAGGCGTCGGACGGCAGGAATTGCGGGTTGGCGCAGTTCGGATCATCGGTGCGCCCGATCAGCAGGCCCTGCGCCGTGCCGCCGCTGCCCCAGGGGCCGCCGACCGGGATCGACGGGGGATTGGCCGGGAAGTTGCCCAGGATCGGCGCGCCGGTTCCGGTCAGGATGCAGGTTCCCGCCGGCACGCGGACGATGGTCAGCGAATCCGGCAGATAGGGCAGGGCGAGCCGGTCCTTGATCTCCGCGGCAGTCATCCCGCGCACCGTGTCGGATCCGGCGATGAAGCCGCCGACCGGCCGGGTGGTGCCTTCGGTGTAGACGCGGACATACTGCGTGTTGGCCGTGGTCCGCACCACCGCCGCCGGGGCCGAGTTCACGAAGGATTCGGTCGGCGCGGTGCTGAAGATATAGGCGTTGGCGTCGGCGCCGGTCCTGACGAAGGGGACCGAGGACCCGTCCCGGCGGTAGACGAGGCCGGACAGCACGTCACCTGGAGGGAGCGGCAGTGTCTGCGCCAGCGCCGGGACCGCGCACCCGATCGCCAGCATGCCTGCAAGAACCGCGACCGCGCGCCATCCGGCACGCCGTTTCCCCGCACCGACCTGCATCCTCCTGGCCTCCTGTCTCTCTCTGAGTGCGTCGCTTCGATCCCGTCTATCCGGATGCCCGGGCCCGGTGCGGAACGTGCCGCATCGCCGAGACCCATGGGGTCCGGCCGGCCCGGCTATCGGATCGCTATGGGATGTCGAGCCAAACACGTGATGAAAAATACTCTGATATTCGATTCGTCTCAGAGATATATCGGATGAGTTGGCATCTGTCGAAGTTCTATTGAAAGAATTACAATAAAGCAGTTGTTTTTAATTTGTCTGAAGATGTCGATTTCGATTGCGGGTAATGATCAGGCGTGGGCGGCTTGGTCGGCCGCCCGCGGCCAGCCCGATGGCCCCAGTCAGGACGATGTGGAAGTCGGAGACGCTGTCGCCTTTGAGGCCGCCGGCGATGGTGGTGGTGCCCTCCCCGGCCGGTGCAACTGCAGCGGGACGCCGACCGGGTGGAGCGCGATCACCCCAGGAACTGAAGCAGGATCGAGCCCGAAAGGGTGGTCCCGGCGACGACCGCCGAGAACGACAAGCCGCCGTGCCAGAGCAGTCCGGCGATCAGAAGCGCCGCCAGAATGAGAACCAAGACCATACCAGCGCTCCTTCCTCGCCGGAATCGTAGAACGGCTTCGGCCGCCGGACGACGATCCCGGCGGCTGGCGGTGAGCGTAGCC
This sequence comes from Inquilinus sp. YAF38, assembly GCF_052113205.1. Taxonomy (NCBI): domain Bacteria; kingdom Pseudomonadati; phylum Pseudomonadota; class Alphaproteobacteria; order Rhodospirillales; family Rhodospirillaceae; genus Inquilinus; species Inquilinus sp. YAF38. The sequence goes on from NZ_JBFRCU010000019.1 coordinate 86,930, forward strand.
GCCGGTTGTATCGGCAGGATGTCGCGGCGCGGGAAATTTGTATCGTCTGTATCGTGGCGGGATCAGCCGCGGCCGTTGCCGATGACAAACGGAAACGCCGCGTCCGATGCCCTGGCCGCGGCGAAGGTCCGATGCTGGTTGTGGCTACAGAACGAAGTCGGCGGCGACCAGCCCGATGGCGCCGGTGAGCTGGATGTGGAAGTCGGAGGTACCGTCGCCGTTGAGGTCGCCGGCGATGGTGGTGACGCCGCCGGCCACGGAGTATCGCAGCTCGCCGGCATGGTCGGTGTAGAGGCCGCTGCCGATGAAGCTGAAGGCCTGGTCGCCGGCGGTGCCGGTGTTGGCGTCGATCGCCGACAGGTCGATCTTGTCCCCCTGAGCGTGGCTGAAATCGGTGATCCGGTCGGCATTCGCCCCGACCACGCTGTCCGCTGCAGAGGAGAAGACGAAGCGGTCGGCCCCGCCCAGGCCGGTCATCGTGTCCTTGCCGGCGCCACCGTCCAGAGCGTTCGACGAGGCGTTGCCGGTAGTGGTGTCCGCGCCGGAAGAGYCGTTGACGTTCTCAATGCCGGCGTAGGTGTCGCCCTGGGCGTCGCCGCCGGTCCCGGCGCCGGTGTTCAGGTTGACCGTCACAGCCGTGCCGCTGCCGGCATAGGAGGCGGTATCGATGCCGTTGCCACCATCAAGCGCGTCCGCGCCGGCGCCACCGACGAGGATGTCGTTGCCGTTATACCCGGCCAGCGCGTTGGCGCCGGTATTGCCGGTCAGGGTGTCGGCCAGCTGGCTGCCGTTGACGTTCTCGATGCCGGCATAGGTATCGCCCTGGGCGTCGCCGCCGGTCCCGGTCCCGGTGGTCAGATTGACCGTCACGCCGGTGGCGCTGTCGTAATAGGATGCGAGGTCGATGCCCACGCCGCCGTCGAGCGCGTCTGCGCCGGCGCCGGCACGAAGAACATCGTTACCCCCGAACCCGGCCAGGGCATTGACGCCGGCATTGCCGATCAGCGTGTCGGCGAGTTGGCTGCCGTTGACGTTCTCGATGCCGGCATAGGTGTCGCCCTGAGCGTCGCCGCCTGTGCCGGCCCCGGAGGCCAGATTGGCGGTCACGCCGGCGCCGCTGTCGAAATAGGAGGCAATGTCGATGCCGGCGCCGCCGTCGAGCGTGTCGGCGCCGATGCCGCCGCGGAGGACGTCGTTGCCGTCGCCGCCGGAGAGCCTGTCGTTGCCGCCGAGGCCGCTCAGGGTGTTGGCGCCCGCATCGCCCGTCAGCACATCGTCATAGCTGGAAGTGCCTTCGACATTCTCGATCCCAGATAAAATGTCGCGCTGGGCGTCGGCGCCGATGGCCAGGCCGGAGGCGAGATCGACCCGCACGCCACTGAGGGCGAGGCTGGCGCTGTAGCTGACGGTGTCGATGCCGGCGCCGCCATCCAGCGCATCGGCGCCGGCGCCGCCGCGAAGCAGGTCGTTCCCGTCGCCGCCGAGCAGCACATCGTCGCCGTCCATCCCGTCCAGGGTATCGTTGCCGCCCAGGCCGACAAGCCGGTTGGCGCCGACATCGCCGGTCAGCGAGTCGCCGAAGCCGGCCGAGCCGATGACGTTCTCGACCCCGATGGCGTCGCCCTCGGCGTCGCCGCCCGAAAAGATGACTGTCGTCATATTGATGGTGACGCCGGCGCCGCTGTCGAAATAGGTGGCGGTGTCGATGCCATCGCCGCCGATCAAAATGTCGCCCGTGGCGCCGCCATGCAGGAAATCGTCGCCGACATCGCCGAACACGTAATCGAAGCCTCCGCCACCAATCAGGATGTCATCGCCGGTCCCGCCGTACAGCTGGTCGTTGTCGGCGCCGCCCGTCAGGCTGTCGTCGCCGCTGCCGCCGGTGAGGGCATTGATGCCGCCGAGACCGATGAGGATGTCGTTGCCGTCCAAACCGGTCAGTACGTTATCCGCGTCCGATCCGGTCAGGATGTCGTCATAGTTGGTGCCCACGATATTCTCGACATCGGCGCCGATCACGTCGCCCTGGGCATCGCCGCCTGAGCCGATGCCGCCGATCGTCACCGTGACGCCGCCGGCCGAGCTCGTGGCATAGGTGATGTCGTCGATGCCGGCCCCGCCATTGAGGATGTCGGCGCCGGCGCCGCCTTCGAGAATGTCGAGGCCGTCGCCGCCGTTCAGCGTGTCGGCGCCGTCGTCACCGTTGAGCGTATCATTGCCGGCATCGCCGTTCAGGGTATCGTCGCCCTCGTTGCCGTTGACGAAATCGCTATCGGCACCACCATTCACCAGGTCGTTGCCGGTACCGGCTAAGATGAAGTCGTTGCCGGCATCGCCGAAGATCTGGTCGTTGCCGCCAAAGCCGGAGATCGAATCACCTTCGATCGAGCCGTTGATGATGTTGTCGCTTTCGTCGCCGTTGAAGATCGCCACTTGATTTTCCCTTCCGGATCGGGCCGTCCGATGCGGCGGCCTGCGGGGACAGTAGTCGCCGGACGTATCGGCAGGATGTCGCGCGCCGGGTAGATTTGTATCGTCCGTATCGCGGCCGGATTCAGCCGCGGCAGACAAGATCGCCGCGGCCGATATCCTGGCCGCGGCGAAGGTCCGGTGCTGGTTGTGGCTACAGAACGAAGTCGGCCGCGACCAAGCCGATGGCACCGGTGAGCTGGATGTGGAAGTCGGAGGTGCCGTCGCCGTTGAGGTCGCCGGCGATGGTGGTGACGCCGCCGGCCACGGAGTATCGCAGCTCGCCGGCATGGTCGGTGTAGAGGCCGGTGCCGATGAAGCTGAAGGCCTGGTCGCCGGCGGCGCCGGTGTTGGCATCGATCGCCGACAGGTCGATCTTGTCCCCCTGAGCGTGGCTGAAATCGGTGATCCGGTCGGCATTGGCCCCGAC
>NZ_JBFRCU010000020.1:0-86902 GCF_052113205.1 Inquilinus sp. YAF38
CGCTCGACCCGGCCCGCATCCCGGGGCTCAAGGCCGGGCTGGCGGTCCGGCTGCAGGAAGCCGACGTCATCAAATGGTTCGATACCGAGACCACCTACACCATCGCCGAGCGCCTCTCACGCTCCCTCGGCATCGACCCCCATCCCTGGCTCCACACCAAAACCGCACCCGACACCGGGTGAGCGGACGTGGCCGGTCTCCCCTCAAAAAACCTCGTCATCCCCGCGAAAGCGGGGATCTCGTCCCAGCCCCCGACGGAAAGAGATTCCCGCTTTCGCGGGAATGACATCCAAGGAAGGGGAGAGGGAGGGCCCGTCGCGTTGGCGACGGGAGGGTGAGGGGGCCGGCGCCGGACGTGACGTTGTGCCAACCCCCGGCGTTCTGGAAGCCGGCTCGGTCAGCGGTTGGCCGCAGCGCCGCGGCGCCGATTGGCAGAGGAGGCGATGGCGATGCCGCCCAGCACCACCAGGCCGCCGACGATCTCGCGCGGGCCGACGGTCTCGTGCAGCACCAGCACGCCCAGCAGCACGGTCCAGACCGGGGTCAGATAGGCGTTCATCGACCCCAGCGTCGGCCCGGCCAGGCGCAGGATCTGCATGTACAGCGCGATCGGCACCGCGGTCGAGAACACGCCGAATGCCACCAGCTCCAGCCCATGCGCCGGCGCCGCGGCGAAGGCGGACGGGCCGGTGACGGCCAGCACCGCGACCATCGTCGGCAGGCCGGAGAAGGCCTGCTGGCCCAGCGCCAGCCGCACCGGCCGCGGCGCCGGGATGCCGCGCACATAGATCACGCCGACGGCGTAGCTGGCGGCCGTTGCCAGCATCGCCAGCGGTCCGAACATCCCGCTGCCGCCGACGGCGGCGGGGCCGATCAGGATCGCCATGCCGGTGAAGCCGGCCAGCACGCCGCCGGCGCGCCGGCCGGTCAATCGCTGGTCGGCGAACAGCCAATGCGCCAGCACCGCCACCATCAGCGGGCTCGACGCGGCGATCAGCGCCGCCAGCCCGGCCTCGGTGTCGGCCAGGGCATAGGCGGTCAGCGTGTTCGGCACGATGCCCTGCAGGATGCCCAGCACGATCCAGTCGCGCCATTCCCGGCCGCGCGGCAGGATGCCCTGGCCGCGGGCCAGCAGCCACAGCGCCAGCAGGCCGCCGCCCAGCACGCCGCGGATGGCGGTCAGCGGCAACGGCGCGAAGTCCGCGCCCAGCACCTTCATCAGCAGATAGGCGGTGGCCCACAGGAAGGAGCACAGCAGCAGCAGCCCCAGCAGCGGGGCGCTGCCGGTGCGGGCGACGGTGTCGGCGGACGGGCTCATGCGCGCCCGTCCGGCCCGGTGTCGAGTTCGATCATGCTTCCTCCCGTCGGGCCGGCAAGGTGGCGGAAATCCGGCCGGACGGGAAGGGGAAGTCAGCCCTCCAGCAGCGGCGCCACGGCGACGCTGCGGCCGCTGTCGATGCTGTCCAGCGCGGCGACGCCGCACAGCACCGCCAGCGCCCCGGCGCGGGCATCGGCGCGCAGGCCCAGCGGGTCCGGCAGGCCGGGGCGGAACAGCATCGCCTGCATCTTCGGGTCGCCGCCCCAATGGCCGCCATGCTCCTGCGGCACCCAGATGTGCTCGACCGCGCCGAAGTTGCGCATCAGCAGGATCTCGTCGGCCGGCGGCGTGGTCCAGGGCTGGCGCTCGAACTGCCGCACCTCGATCCGGCCCTTGGTGCCGTTGAACGCCAGATGGTGGCCCTCGATCGGCATGAAGGTGTTGAGCGAGTAGGAGACCTGGACGCCGTTCCGGTAGCGCAGCGCCGCGCTCATCGTGTCCGGGATGTCGATGTCCTCGCGGAATACGCAGGCGTCGCGGACATAGCCGTCCTCGCGCGACGGGTCCTCGTACAGCATGGTCAGCCAGGCATCGGCCGAGACGTCGAAGTGGAAATCGCACTCGCCGGCATGCGGGCAGGTCTTGCAGCGCGGTCCGCGGAACGGGCCCTTGCGGCCGTAATGGCGCAGCTCGCCGCGGGCGAACACTTCCTCGGGCTCCGAGGCCAGGTACCAGTTCAGCAGGTCGAAATGATGCGTCGCCTTGTGCACGAACAGGCTGCCGGAATTGGCGCGATAGGCGTGCCAGCGGCGGAAATAATCGGCGCCGTGCTTGGTGTCGAGATACCAGTGGAAGTCGACCGAGACGACGTCGCCGATGGCGCCGTCCAGCAGCAGCTGCTTGATGCGCTGCGAGGTCGGCGCGTAGCGGTAGTTGAAGGTGACGTCGACCCGGCGGCCGGTGCGCTTCTCGGCGGCCAGGATGCGGCGGCACTTCTCCGCCGTGGTCGTCATCGGCTTCTCGGTGATGGCGTCGACCCCGGCCTCCAGCGCCTGGACGATGTGGTCGTCATGCGCGCTGTCGCGGCTGCACACCATCAGCCGGTCCGGCCGGGTCTCGCGCAGCATGGCGCCGAGATCGGTGAACACCGGCGCGTCGACGCCGATCGCGGCCCGCGCCCGCTCCAGCCGCAGCGGGTTCTGGTCGCACAGGCCCACCATCTCGACCACGTCGCCGACCTGGGCCAGCAGCTCCCGGCCCCAGGTCCCGGCGCCGCGATGCCCGGTCCCGACCAGCGCGACCCTCGTCTTGCCTTCGCCCATCCTCGCCTCCCAACCCCGTTACGGGGTGTCCCGTTACAGCGTGCAATGCTCGTGATAGCGCTCGACGCAGGTCCGCAAGACCTCGTCGCCCGGGCGCTTCCACCAATTCTCGGCCGAGAAGATCTCGACCTCCTGCGGTCCCGAAAAGCCGGCGGCCTCGATCGCGGCGCGGATGCCGCGCAGGTCGATCACCCCGTCGCCCATCATGCCGCGGTCCAGCAGCAGGTCCGTGGTCGGCACCAGCCAGTCGCAGATGTGATGCGCCAGGATCCGGCCCCCGGCGCCGGCCCGGGCGATCTGCGGCATCAGCTCCGGATCCCACCAGACATGGTAGACGTCGATAGCGACGCCGATGCCGTCGCCCAGCAGATCGCAGATGTCCAGCGCCTGCTTCAGCGTGTTCACGCAGGCGCGGTCGGCGGCGTACATCGGGTGCAGGGGCTCGATCGCCAGCGGGATGCCGCTGGCCCGGGCATGCGGCAGGATGGCGGCGATGCCGTCGGCCACCATCTGCCGGGCGGCGCCGATGTCGCGCGACCCGGCCGGCAGTCCGCCGACCACCAGCACCAGGCAGTCGGCGCCCAGCTCGGCGGCCTCGTCGACCGCGCGCAGATTGTCGTCGATCGCGGCCTTGCGCGCCTCCGGGTCGCCGGCCGGGAACATGCCGCCGCGGCACAGGCCGGTGACCTGGAAGCCGTTGTCGCGCACGATCTGCGCCGCCTCGCCCAGGCCGATCTTCTGCACCTGGTCGCGCCAGGGGGCGATCGCGGTGATGCCGTGCTTCAGGCAGGCCTCGGCCGCCTGCCGCATGTCCCATTGCATGCGGGTGGTGGCGAGGTTGATCGACAGGCCCTCGGTGGGCATCAGTCAGGTCTCCAGGGATCCGTCGGCCATGGCCGACCAGTCGGGGGTGAGGGCGGTGCCCAGGCCGCGCGCGGCCAGCACCGAGCCGATGGCCAGGCGCCCGCCGCGGATGCACAGGCGCGCTCGACCAGAGGATTCAGCATAGAGGTCGGGATGGGCGGCCAGGAAGGCGCGCTGCTCCGCCGCCGGGGCGCCGGCCATGCCGTCGACATAGTGGTGGCCGTTGCGCTCGACATGGCCGGTGCCGCCCAGCGCGGCCAGCACCAGGTCCTGCTGCAGGGCGACGCCGCTCTGGGTGGTCAGGTCCTCGGCCGACAGGAAGTAGCGGACACCGTCTTCGGCACTCCATTTTGCGATCCGGGCCCGGTTCAGCAGCGAGCGGTAGACCCCCTTGCAGGATTTCGACGACACGCCGCGATAGCCCAGGGCACGTGCGCGCGGGAAGACGCCGATATCCGCATCCGACTCGTCGATCTCGACCGGCACACGCTTTGCCAAAGCGTGGATCGGCTCGGCCAGCGCCCGGGCGCGGGCGATCGGCTGCTCCAGGAACAGCACCGCGGACCGCAGTCGTGCCAAGGCGGGATCGGCGGTGAGGCGGTCCCAGAACTCGGCCACCGGCCCGGCCTCGGCGAACTGCTCGTTGCCGTCCAGGGTGACGCGATACTCCGGCAGCCGGTCCAGCACGGCGGCGATCCGGCGCAGCCGGTCCAGGTCGGCTTCGGCCTGGCCGCTCAGCTTCAGCTTGAAATGGCTGTGGCCATAGGCGGCGACCGCCTGCTCCAGGCTCTGCGGCAGCCCGTCATCCAGGGGTTCGGCGATCTCGGCGGTGGTGATCGGATCGGCCAGCCCGACCGTGTGCCGGGCGTGAATGTGGTCGGCGGGCGCCAGCCCGGCCAGGAACCGGCCGAGGTCGAAATCGCCGAGATCGGGTGCGGTCGCCGTCGTGAGGCCGATCCGGTCGGTGCGCACCGCCGTGACCGCGTCGATGCCCTCGATCCGGCACAGCGCGTCGATCACGGCGCGGTCGAACAGGGCCAAGCCGAAGGAGGCGATCAGCCCGCTCAACTCCCCGGCCACGCAGACCGCGTGGTGCCGCGGCTCGATTTCCGTGCTCAGGGCGAAGGCCGAGGCCGGGGGCGCCGCGAGATAGAAGGGCTGGGCGATGGCGAGCGATCGGCGCAGTTGGTCGAAGTTCTGCTGTTCGGTCAGGGCCGGGTCCTTGTCGAACCATTTCGGCACCATCAGCTCGGCCGCCTGCCCCTCGGCACGGCGGCCGTCGGCGGCCTCGACCGTCAGCCGCAGGAAGGCCTGCGGTGCGCGGGTGACGGTGGCGGCGCCGAAGCGGAAGGGCAGCCGGAACCGCACCGGCCGTTCATACAGCCGGGCCTCGGCGACGCGCAGGCGGGGGGCGCTCACGATCGGCTATTCCACCCCGCCCACGGCCAGGACCTTGCGCATGCGCTGCACCGCCAGGTCCGGGTCGCGCAGCACGCGGGCGGCGTCGGCCAGGCGGAACAGCTCGGCCAGATGCGGCAGCGACCGGGTGCTCTGCTGGCCGCCGATCATCAGGAAATGGTCCTGCAGCCCGTTCAGATAGGCCAGGAACACGACCCCGGTCTTGTAGAAGCGGGTCGGCGCCTTGAAGATGTGCCGGCTCAGCGGCACGGTCGGCGCCAGGATGTCGTGGAACCCGGCCTCGTCCCCGGCAGTCAGCCGCGCCAGCCCGGCCGAGGCGGCGGGGGCGATGGCATCGAAGATGCCCAGCAGAGCGTCCGAATAGCCCTGCTCGTCGCCGGCGATCAGCTCGGCGTAGTTGAAGTCGTCGCCGGTGTACATGCGCACGCCCGCCGGCAGCCGGCGGCGCATCGCGATCTCCTTCTCCTTCGACAGCAGCGAGATCTTGATGCCGTCGACCTTGGCGGCGCTGTCGCGGATCACGGCCAGGCATGTGTCCATCGCCCGGTCGTGGTCGGCATCGCCCCAATAGCCGGCCAGGGCCGGGTCGAACATCTCGCCCAGCCAGTGCAGGATCACCGGCTGCTTCACCTGGGACAGGATCCGGCCATAGACCCGGACATAGTCGTCCGGCCCCTTGGCCGCGGCGGCCAGCGCCCGGCTGGCCATCAGGATCACCCGGCCGCCCAGGCTTTCCACCGCCTCGATCTGCTGCTCATAGGCGGCGATCACGTCGGCGATGGTGACGCCGGGGCCGGGCGGCAGGTGGTCGGTGCCGGCGCCGCAGGCGATCACCGCGCCGGGCCGCTCCTTGGCCCCGGCCAGGGCCCGGCCGATCAGCGCCTTGGCGGTCGGCCAGTCGAGGCCCATGCCGCGCTGGGCGGTGTCCATCGCCTCGGCGATGCCGAGGCCGAGATCCCAGAGATAGTGGCGGAAGGCGAGGGTGCGGTCCCAGTCGACCGCAATGTCCAACCAGGGGTCGTTGTCGGCCAGCGGGTCGGCCACGACATGCGCCGCGGCATAGGCAACCCGATTGAAGGCCGGGGCGCTGCCCGGCGCCGGCATCGGCAGCGGCGCGTTCTTGATGCTGTAGCTCTCGAGACCGCCACCGACGCGAGGCAGGGTGAGGGTGGCCATGGTTCAGTGCTCCAGCGCCGGCAGGTCGACCCAGCGCCGCTCGGCCCAGCTCCGCAGCCCGGCCTCGGCCAGCTGCACGCCCTTCACGCCCTCCCACAGGGTGTACTTCCAGGGCGTGCCGGCGACGACGTGGCGGATGAAATCCTCCCACTGCGCCTTGAAGCCGTTGTCGTAGACGGTGTTGTCCGGCACCTCTTCCCACTGGTCGAGGAACTTCATGGTCTGCGGCTGATCCGGGTTCCACACCGGCCGCGGCGTATTCACCCGGTGCTGGGTGTAGCAGCGGGTCAGCCCGGCCACGGCCGAGCCATGGGTGCCGTCGACCTGGAAGGTGACCAGGTCGTCGCGCCGCACCCGCACGGCCCAGGAGGAGTTGATGTGGGCGACCACGCCGCCCTCGAGCTGGAAGGTGGCGTAAGCGGCGTCGTCGGCATCGGCGGCGTAGCGCCTGCCGGCCTCGTCCACCCGCTCCGGGATATGGGTGGCGCCGAGGCAACTGACCGACTTCACCTCGCCGAACAGGTTGTCCAGCACGTAGCGCCAGTGGCACAGCATGTCGAGGATGATGCCGCCGCCATCGCCCTTGCGGTAGTTCCAGCTCGGCCGCTGCGCCGCCTGCCAGTCGCCCTCGAACACCCAGTAGCCGAACTCGCCGCGCACCGCGAAGATCCGGCCGAAGAAGCCGGAATCGCGCAGCATGCGGATCTTCTGCAGCCCGGGCAGGTACAGCTTGTCCTGCACCACGCCGTGGCGGATGCCGCGGGCGTCGGCATGGCGGGCCAGCTTGGCGGCGACGTCCAGCGTCTCGGAGATCGGCTTCTCGCAATAGATATGCTTGCCGGCATCGATCGCGCGGGTCAGCAGCTCGGCCCGCATCTGGGTCGAGCCGGCGTCGAAGAACAGCGTGTCGTCGCGGTTGGCCAGGGCCTTGTCGAGGTCGCTGCCCCAGCGGGCGATGCCGTGGCGCTTGGCCAACTCCTCGACCTTCTCGGCGTTGCGGCCGACCAGGATTGGGTCGGGCATCACCTTGTCGCCATTGGGCAGCACCACGCCGCCCTGGTCGCGGATGGCGCAGATCGAGCGCACCAGGTGCTGGTTGTAGCCCATGCGACCGGTGATGCCGTGCATGATGAGGCCGAGGCGCTGGGTGGCCATCCGGTCTTCCCTCCCGTTGCGGCACGGGCGGCAATTCCCGGCCTTGTTGTAACCAACTGGTTACTAGCGGATCACGGAACGGGCCCGCGCGTCAAGAGGCCGGCGCGTGGATCAGGGGCGCAGCGAAGCCAGGATCATGTGGGCGATGTGGTCGCCCCATTCGGCCAAGGCGCGCGTCTCGGTCAGCTCGCGCCGGAAGATGGTCGACAATGTGTAGCGATTCGACAGGTAGAAAGCGCCCAGCGAAGCGATGCTGACATAGACCTTGACCGGGTCGGCATCGGCCCGGAACACGCCCTTGGCGGCACCGCGCTTGAGCAGGTCGGAGATCACGGCGACCAGCGGCGAATGCAGGTCGAAAATGCGGGCGGAGCGCTTCAGGTGCCGCGCCTTCATCAGGTTCTCGGTCTGCAGCAGGCTCAGGAATTCCGGGTGGTCGATGAAGTAGCGCCAGGTGAACAGCGCCAGCTCGCGGATGCCCTCGACCGGGTCGTGATCGGCCAGATGCAGCTTGCTCTCGGCCGAACGGATGGCGACATAGGCGCCTTCCAGCACCGCCAGGTACAGGGCCTCCTTGTCGCCGAAATAGTGGTACAGCATGCGCTTGTTGGCGCCGGCGCGTTTGGCGATTTCGTTGATCCGCGCGCCGCTGTACCCTTTCTCCATGAACTCCTTCACCGCGGCGGCGAGGATCGCGGCGCTGGTGCGTTCCGGGTCGCGCACGGCCTTGGTGGCGGGGCGTTTCGGCTTATCTTCCGTCGGGGCGTCGATGGTCTCGTCGCTGATGCTCACGGTCGGGCGGCCTCGATCAGGGCCGGTGGCGACGCAGCGTCGCTGCCGGTGTTCGTGTTGACAGCCATCATCGCATCGATCTAGCTTGTAACCAACTGGTTATAACAATCGTCGCGCCGGCCTTCGGTCGAAGGCTTGCCTCAGGCACCAACCGACCACCGCTTGCAACGTCTCGCCGACCGACGGGCCGACCGACGGGGCGGGGCATCAGGAGGAACGCGATGACGCCGCCGCGGTTGACCCGCAGGCACGCCCTGAAGGTCGGGATCGGCGTCGCCGGTCTCGCCGCAGCCGGGCTGGACCGTCCCGCAAGGGCGGCGGAGGCGCAGCTGCGCATGGCCTGGTGGGGCTCGAAGGCGCGGGCCGACCGCACCGCCGCGGCGAACCGGCTCTATGAGGCGGCGCATCCGGCGGTGTCGATCAAGGGCGAGACCATGGGCTGGCCCGACTACTGGCCCAAGCTCGCCACCCAGGCGGCCGGCGGCAACGCCCCCGACCTGATCCAGATGGATTACGGCTACATCGTCGAATACGCCCGGCGCGGCCTGCTGCTGCCGCTCGACGACTACATGCCGTCGGTCCTGACGATCGCGGATTTCGGCGCCGCGGCAATCGATTGCGGCCGGGTCGACGGCAAGCTGTACGGCGTCAATCTCGGCCTCAACTCGACCGCCTTCATCTATGACGAGGAGACGCTGCGCAGCATCAGCGCCGAGATCCCGGCCTGGGACTGGAGCTGGGACCAGTGGGGCGCCTGGTCGCTGCGGGTCGCTCAGGCCTCGAAGCGCGACGGCTATTGGGGGCTGCAGGATGCCGGCGGCCTGGCGCCGTCGCTGGAGTGCTGGCTGCGGCAGCAGGGCATGGCGATGTACACGGCCGAAGGGCAGCTCGGCTTCGGCGCGGCCGAGGCCGCCGGCTGGTACGGCTTCTGGCACGAACTGCGCCAGAAGGGCGCGATCCCGTCGGCCGATGTCCAGGCGCTCGACAAGGGCGGCGCGACCGAGACCTCGATGCTGGCCCTCGGCCATGCCGCCGCGATCTCCACCAACTCGAACCAGCTGGTCGCGCATCAGGCGCTGGTGCCGACCAGGCTCGGCCTGACCATGCAGCCCAGCGGCGGCCCGGACGCCAAGCCCGGGCAGTTCATGAAGCCGTCGATGCTGTGGAGCGTCGCTGCCCGCAGCAAGCAGGCCGAGGAAGCGGTGCGGGTGGCGAGCTTCTACGTCGCCGACGGCGAGGCCGCCAAGCTGCTGGGGGTCGAGCGCGGCATCCCGGCCTCGGCGGCGATGCGCGCCGCGATCGCGCCGGGGCTGGAGGCGCTGGACCGGGCCATGCTCGACTATGTCGACTTCATCGCCGACAAGGTCGCGCCGCTGCCGCCGTCGCCGCCCAAGGGCACCGGTGAGGTCGGCATCCTGCTGCGGCGGATCAACGAGCAGGTCGGCTTCGGTCAGATCTCGGCGGAGGAGGCCGGCCGCCAGTTCATCACCGAGGCTGCCGCCATCCTCGGCCGCAGCTGAACCCGACACCACCAGCGCCTTCGGAGAGAAGAGGCGCGAACGACAGGAGGAACACGAGATGGCGAGACTGATCACGAACCGCAGACAGGTGCTGAAGCTGGGCGCCGCCCTGGGCGGAATGGCCGCCTCCGGACTGTCGATGCCGGCTTTGGCCCAGGACAAGCGCGTGCGCATGTTCTGGTGGGGCTCGAAGGAGCGGGCCGACCGCACCGCCAAGGTCAACAAGCTATATGAGGCCGCCCATCCCGGCACGGCGATCAACGGCGAGACGCTGGGCTGGCCCGACTACTGGCCGCGCCTGGCCACCCAGACCGCCGGCCGCAACGCGCCCGACGTGATCCAGATGGATTACCGCTACATCGTCGAATATGCCCGGCGCGGCGCGCTGCTCCCGCTCGACGAGTACCTGCCGTCGGTCCTGAAGATCGAGGATTTCGCCAAGCCGGCGATCGATTGCGGTCGCGTCGAGGGCAAGCTCTACGGCGTCAATCTCGGCAACAACTCGACCGCCATCGTCTACGATGCCGAGACGCTGCAGCAGATCGGCGTCGAGGAGCCGAGCTGGGAGTGGAGCTGGGCGCAATGGGGCGACTGGTCGCTCAAGGTCGCCGAGGCCTCGAAGCGCGACGGGTTCTGGGGCATCGGCGACTGCGGTGGCATCGAGCCGGCGCTCGATTGCTGGCTGCGGCAGAAAGGCAAGGCGCTGTACACTGCCGAAGGTCGTCTCGGTTTCGACGTCGACACCATGACCGAATGGTTCGGTTTCTGGCACGAGCTGCGGCAGAAGAAGGCGATCCCACCGGCCGATATCCAGGCGTTGGACAAGCAGTCGCCGGAGACCAGCATGCTGGCCCTGCTCCATTCCGCCGCGATCATCACCAACTCGAACCAGCTGGTGGCGCATCAGGTGCTCAGCAAGACCAAGCTGAAGATGACGATGCAGCCGAGCGGCGGCCCGGGAGCCAAGCCCGGCCAGTATCTGAAGCCGTCGATGCTGTTCAGCATCGCCGCCCGCAGCCAGGTCGCCGAGGAGGCGGTGCGGGTGGCCAATTTCTACGTCACCGATGTCGAGGCCGGTAAGGTGCTCGGCGTCGAGCGCGGCGTGCCGGCGTCGAAGACGCTGCGCGAGGCGGTGGYGCCGACGCTCGACGAGCTCAGCCGGGCGATGCTCGACTACGTCTCCTTCATCACCGACAAGGTCGGCGACCTGCCGCCGTCGCCGCCGAAGGGCGCGGGTGAGATCAACTTCCTGCTGAAGCGGGTCAACGAGCAGGTCGGCTTCGACCAGGCGGCCCCGGCCGATGCCGCCAAGCAGTTCGTCGACGAAGCCAACAGCATTCTCGATCGCGGGTGACGCCATGACCGTTGCGGTGCAGGCCTCAGGCAGGGTGGAACGGGCGCGGGGGAGGCGGCGGATCACGTCCCGCACCCTCTCGGGCTACATGTTCCTGACGCCATGGCTGATCGGATTCATCGGCCTGACCGCCGGGCCGATCCTGGTCTCGCTCTACCTGTCCTTCACCGATTTCGACCTGCTGCAGAGTCCGAACTGGGTCGGGGCGGCGAACTATGTCCGGATCGCCACGGCCGATCCGAAGTTCCTGTCCTCGATGAAGGTCACCTTCCTGTTCGTGCTGTTCGCGGTGCCCTTGAAGCTGGCCTTCGCCCTCGGCGTAGCGATGCTGCTGAACAAGGGCATCGCCGGGCTGCCGGTGTACCGCGCCCTGTTCTACCTGCCGTCGCTGCTGGGCGCGAGCGTCGCCATCGCCGTGCTGTGGCGGCAGCTCTTCGCCGGCAACGGGCTGATCAACCAGGCCCTGGCGCTGGTCGGCATCCACGGGCCCAGCTGGATCTCCAACCCGAACTACGCGCTGTCGACGCTGGTCGTCCTCAGCGTCTGGCAGTTCGGGTCGCCGATGATCATCTTCCTCGCCGGCCTCCGGCAGATCCCGCGGGACCTGTATGAGGCGGCGGCGATCGACGGCGCCACGCCCTGGAACCGGTTCTGGCGGATCACCCTGCCGCTCTTGACCCCGGTGGTGTTCTTCAACGCCGTGATCCAGACGATCGAGGCGTTCAAGGCCTTCACCCCGGCCTTCATCATCAGCGAGGGCACGGGCGGGCCGATCGACTCCACCCTGTTCTACACCCTGTACCTCTACCAGGAAGCCTTCAGCAATTTCCGCATGGGCTACGCCTCGGCGCTGGCCTGGGTGCTGGTGGTGATCATCGCGCTGTTCACCGCCTTCTCCTTCCTCTCGGCACGCTACTGGGTGCATTACGATGAGTGATATGGCCCTCGGCGATCCGGTCCGCCGGCCGCTGTCGCGGTCGCTGCTGATCCACGTCGCGCTCTGCCTCTGCTCGCTGGCGATGCTGTATCCGCTGCTATGGATGCTGGCCAGCTCGTTCAAGGACGACAGCCAGATCTTCTCCTCGGCCTCGCTGTGGCCGGAGAGCTTCAGCCTCGACGCCTATGTCCGAGGCTGGAGCGGGCTCGACATCAGCTTCGGCCAGTTCTTCTGGAACTCGGCGGTGATCTCGGGGCTGTCGGTGGTCGGCAACGTCTTCGCCTGCTCGCTGACCGCCTTCGCCTTCGCCCGGCTGCGCTTCCCCGGCCGCGGCTTCTGGTTCGCGCTGATGCTGGGCACGCTGATGCTGCCCTATCACGTGACCCTGATCCCGCAATACGTGCTGTTCCTGCAGCTCGGCTGGGTCGACACCTTCCTGCCGCTGGTGGTGCCGAAATACCTGGCCTCGGACGCGTTCTTCATCTTCCTGATGGTGCAGTTCTTCCGGGGCCTGCCGCGCGAGCTGGACGAGGCGGCGATGATGGACGGCTGCAGCCCGTGGAAGATCTACTGGAAGATCATCATGCCGCTGTCGAAGCCGGTGCTGGCCACGGCGGCGATCTTCTCCTTCATCTGGACCTGGGACGATTTCTTCGCGCCCTTGATCTACCTGAACGACATGGGTTCCTACACGGTCCAGCTCGGCCTCAGGAACTTCGTCGATTCCACCGGCAAGTCGGACTGGAGCGCGCTGTTCGCCATGTCCGTGCTGACCCTGCTGCCGGTGTTCGTGTTCTTCCTGTTCTTCCAGCGCCTTCTGATCGAGGGCGTCGCCACCACCGGCATGAAACGCTGAACCGGGACCCCGAATGACCATCCGCTTCGCCGCCATCGGCATCAATCACAACCACATCTTCGGGCAGGTCGACGCGCTGCTCGGCGCCGGGGGCGAGTTCGTCGCCTTCCATGCGCCGGAAGACGACCTCGCCGGCCCGTTCCAGACCCGCTACCCGCAGGCGAAGCGCGTCTCCGACCCGCGCGCCATCCTGGACGACCCGTCGATCAAGCTGGTCACCTCGGCCGGCATCCCGGCCGACCGGGCGCCGCTCGGCATCGCCGTGATGCGGGCCGGCAAGGACTATCTCTCCGACAAGCCGGGCATGACCTCGCTGGAGCAGCTGGCCGAGGTGCGGCGGGTGCAGGCCGAGACCGGCCGGATCTACTCGATCTGCTACTCCGAGCACTTCCAGACCCGGTCGACCGTCAAGGCGGGCGAGCTGGTGCAGGCCGGGGCGATCGGCAAGGTGATCAACACCGTCGGGCTGGGGCCGCACCGCCTCAACGCCAAAACGCGGCCGGACTGGTTCTTCCAGCGGGCCCGCTACGGCGGCATCCTGACCGACATCGCCTCGCACCAGTTCGAGCAGTTCCTGTTCTTCGCCGGCACGCTCGATGTTGAGGTCGCCTCGGCCGCGGTCGCCAACCGCGGCAACCCGGGGACGCCGGAGCTGCAGGATTTCGGCGAGGCGCTGCTGCGCACCCCCGACGCCACCGGCTACATCCGGATCGACTGGTTCACGCCGGACGGGCTGCCGACTTGGGGCGACGGGCGGCTGACCATCCTCGGCACCGAGGGCTATATCGAGCTGCGCAAATATGTCGACCCGACCGGCCAGCCGGGGACCGACCACCTGATCCTGGTCGACGGCAAGGGGATGCAGCGGATCGACTGCAGCAATGTCGAGCTGCCCTTCGGCCGGCAGCTGGTCGCCGACGTGCTGGAGCGGACGGAGACGGCGATGACCCAGGAGCATTGCTTCAAGGCGATGGAGCTGGCGCTGACGGCGCAGGCGATGGCGGAAGCGACCGCCGGACGGAGGGCATAGGAATGGCGGTTCGTAACGTTGCCGTGATCGGTCTCGGCGTCGGCCGTGGCCACATCGCCGAAGGCTACGCCGCCCATCCGGACAAGTTCCGGGTCGAGGCGATCTGCGACCTGAACCCGGACCGCCTGACCGAGATCGGCGACGAGTTCAACATCCCGGTGCGGACCACCCGCTTCGACGAGATCCTGCGCATGCGGGAGATCGAGGTGATCGACATCTGCACCCCGCCGACCGTGCATATCGGACAGGTCTTGGCGGCGCTGGAGGCCGGCAAGCAGGTGATCTGCGAGAAGCCGCTGGTCGGGTCGCTGGCCGATCTCGACCGCGTGGTGAAGGCGGAGGCCGAGGCGCCGGGCCGGGTGATGCCGATCTTCCAGTACCGCTATGGCGACGGGCTGCAGCAGGCCAAGCGTATCGTCGAGGCCGGCATCGCCGGCAAGCCTTACCTCGCCACGGTGGAGACGCACTGGAATCGCGGCGCGAAATACTATTCGGTGCCCTGGCGCGGCCGGCTCGACACCGAGCTGGGTGGCGTGCTGCTGACCCATGCCATCCATTCGCACGACATCATGACCTGGCTGATGGGGCCGGTGGCCTCGGTCTATTGCCAGACCGCGACCCGAGTGAACCCGATCGAGGTCGAGGACTGCGCCGTCGCCAGCGTGGTGATGCAGAGCGGCGCGCTGGTCTCGCTGGCCGCCACCCTCGGCTCGCAGGTCGAGATCAGCCGGCTGCGCTTCTGCTTCGAGAACGTGACCTTCGAGAGCGGGCTGAAGCCCTATGCCCCGGGCGACGGCCCCTGGCAGATCACCCCGGCCTCGCCGGAGATCGCGCAGCGGATCGAAGGCGCGCTGGCGGATTGGGAGCCGGTGCCGTCGCGCTTTGCCGGCCAGCTCGGCCGCTACCACAAGGCGCTGGAGACCGATGGCCCGCTGCCGGTGACGCTCGACGACGCCCGCCGGTCGCTGGAACTGGCGACGGCGCTGTTCCATTCTGCGGAGACCGGCGTGGCCGTCGACCTTCCGATCGGCCGCGACCATCCCAAATACGCCGATTGGCGTCCGCAGCCGAAAGCCGTGGCATGAGCCTGCACCCGGACCGTCTCTTTTCACCGGAACCAACCCAGCGCGGCATCGCCCGGCGCCTCTATGCCGAGGTCGCCGGGCTGCCGCTGATCAGCCCGCACGGCCACACCGATCCGGCCTGGTACGCGAAGAACGAAGCGTTCCCGGATCCGGCGTCGCTGCTGATCATCCCGGACCACTACATCTTCCGCATGCTCTACAGCCAGGGCGTGAAGCTGGAGGATCTCGGCGTGCCGCGGCGCGACGGCGGCCCGGTCGAGGCCGATCCGCGGGCGATCTGGCGCCGCTTCGCCGAGCATTGGCATCTGTTCCGCGGCACCCCCACCCGGATGTGGCTCGATCACACCTTCGAGACCCTGTTCGGGGTGGAGGAGCGGCTGAATCCGGCCAGCGCCGACCGGATCTACGACCGCATCGCCGACCGGCTGACCCGGCCGGAGTTCCGGCCGCGGGCACTGTTCGAGCGCTTCAACCTCGAAGTCATCGCGACCACGGAATCGCCGCTCGACCCGCTCGACCACCACCGCGCCATCCGCGATAGCGGCTGGAAGGGCAGGGTGATCACCGCCTTCCGCCCCGATCCGGTGGTCGACCCGGAATTCGACGGCTTCCGCGAGGGGCTGCAGACGCTGGGCGAGATCACCGGCGAGGACACGCATTCCTGGCGCGGCTATCTCGCTGCCCTGCAGCAGCGCCGGGCCTTCTTCAAGGAGATGGGCGCGACCTCGACCGATCACGGCCACCCGACCGCGGCGACGGCCGATCTCGACCCCGTGCCGGCGGTGACGCTGTTCGAAAAGATCGTCACCGGCCATTTCGAGCCGCACGACGCCGAGCTGTTCCGCGCCCAGATGCTGACCGAGATGGCGCGGATGAGTCTCGAGGACGGGATGGTGATGCAGATCCATCCGGGCTCGTTCCGCAGCCACAACCCGACGCTGCAGCGCGAATTCGGCCGCGACAAGGGCGCCGACATCCCGACCCGCACCGATTATGTCCGGGCGCTGAAGCCGCTGCTCGACCGTTTCGGCAACGAGCGGGAGCTGTCGGTGATCCTGTTCACGCTGGACGAGAGCACCTATGCGCGCGAGCTGGCGCCGCTGGCCGGGCACTATCCGACCCTGCGGCTCGGCCCCCCCTGGTGGTTCTTCGACAGCCCCGAGGGGATGCTGCGCTTCCGCGAGCTGGCGACCGAGACGGCCGGCTTCTACAACACCGTCGGCTTCAACGACGACACCCGCGCCTTCCCCTCGATCCCGGCCCGCCACGACGTCGCCCGCCGCATCGACTGCCGCTACCTGGCCCAGCTGGTCGCCGAGCACCGGCTGGACGAGGACGAGGCGGCGGAGGTCGCGGTCGACCTGGCGTACCGGCTGCCGAAGACGGCATATAGGCTGTAAGGACCAGCCTAAAGAGCCGTCATTGCGAGGAGGCGAAGCCGACGAAGCAATCCAGGGCCGGTGCGAGCGGCCCTGGATTGCTTCCCCCGGCTCAAGACCGGGGTCGCAATGACGATGAAGTCGTGGACCGTCGGTATCAGCCGGCCCAGGTCTCCTGCAGGTGCCGCCACAGCACAACATCGCCTCGCGCCTCCAGCAGGGCAGTCGACCGCCGCAGGCTCTCGACGCCATGGACGCTCTGCCATTCGTCATAGGTGCACAGGCGGAAGCCGCCGGGCAGGACAAGGCGCACCGCGGCGTTGCGGATCTCGATCCGGAACGGTGCGGCCGGATCGGCATGCACCCCGCGCGCCTGGCGCAGCCAGCCGGTCACCGCGGCCCGGTCCAGCACTGCGCCGTCCGGGGCGATCAGCGTGAAGTCGGAGGGCCAGGCCGGCTCGGCCCGGGCGAACTCCGCCGGATCGGTCGCGGCATCGCCCAGCCAGCGCTCGAAGAACCGGTGCAGCCGCTCGACTTCGCCGAGGCAGCGGTCGCCGATCGGGTCGTTCATGTCGGGCCTCGTCCACAGCGTTTGATTGACTTTTGTCCGATAAAGGTCCGGAGTCTGGGCGGTACCCATTGCGCGCGCATCCGTCGAGAGCAGGCTTTCCCATCATGAATTTTCAGCCCGGCCGAAGCGAGGACGTTCCGGCCGTGGTCCCTGCGGCCGTGCATCCCGCCCCCCGGGAGCGCCGCATCGAGATTTCCGCCCAGATCCTGGCCGGGCTGGGCCTGCTCGGCAGCCTGTGGTTCGGCCTGCTCGCCGCCCTGCTGGCGGGGCTGCTGATCCATGAGCTGGTGCATGCCGTGGCGCCGGTGTTCCGCCGCTTCGGGGCCCTGCCCAATATCGGCCGCATCATCGCCCTCGGCCTGATGACGGCGGTGCTGAGCCTGGCGGTGATCTTCGGCGTGATCGAGCTGATCTCGCTCCTCACCACCCGCCAGGAGGGGCTGGTCGCGGTGATGCGCAAGATGGCCGAGGCGGTGGAGGAGGCCAGCCAGCAGTTGCCGCCCTGGATCGTGGCCTATATCCCGGCCAGCGGGCAGGACCTCGACACCATGCTGGCGCAGTCGCTGCGCGAGCATTCGCGGGACCTGCTGCGGCTCACCACCGATGTCGGGCGCGTCCTAGTCCATATCATCATCGGGTTGGTGATCGGGGGCATGATCGCCATCGCCGACCTGACCGAGAAGCCGGGCCGTGGGCCGCTGGCCCGGGCGCTGGCGGAACGGGCCCGGCTGCTGGCCCTGTCGTTCCATCGCGTCGTCTTCGCCCAGGTGCGGATCTCGGCCCTCAATACGGTGCTGACGTCGATCTACCTGGTCGTGATCCTGCCCTCCTTCGKCGTCCACCTGCCGCTGACCAAGACCATGATCGTGGTCACCTTCGTGGTCGGCCTGCTGCCGGTGATCGGCAACTTGATCTCGAACACCGTGATCGTGGTGATCAGCCTCAGCCTGTCGGTCTATGCTGCCGCGGCGTCGCTGGCGTTCCTGGTGATCATCCACAAGCTGGAATACTTCATCAATGCCAAGATCGTCGGCACCCAGATCCATGCCCGGGCCTGGGAGATCCTGATCTCCATGCTGCTGATGGAGGCCGCCTTCGGCGTGCCGGGCGTGATCGCGGCGCCGGTCTTCTACGCCTATCTGAAGGCCGAGCTGGGGCGGAGCAAGTTGATCTGAGGCTCCGCCCCGCCCCGGCTACATCGGCGGCACCAGTCCGTCCTTGCCGACCTGGATCGCGTGCGAGACCAGCGACCCGTCGGCGGCCTTGACCGCGCTGACGATGACATGGGCGCCCTTGGTCAGCTGGTCGCGGCTGCCGGGCTCGTAGGTGATCACCGGCACGTCGGGCGGCACCGTCAGCTTGGTCTCGGCGCCCTGATAGCGCAGCGTCACCACCCGCCCGTCGGTGCCTTCGACATCGCCGGCCGTGGCGTTGGTCATGGTGCTGCCGGGCTTCAGGTCGAACGGGTGCTGGCCTTCGCCGACGCCGCGCATGCTTTCCGGAAACACCTGCACCTCCAGCGCCCGCAGGCTGCCGTCGGGCTGAGGCATCGCGGCGCTGCCGATATAGCTGCCGGGCTTGATGTCGCGGATGTCGGCCGGGGCGATCGTCCGCACCGTGGCGTCGTCGGCCAGGGTGACGGTCGCGGTGCTGCCGCCGCGGGCGGTGATGGTCATGACCGGCCCATCGATCGCCGCGATGGTGCCGCGGATGCGCTGCGGGGGCTGGGTCTCGGCCGCCGCCGGCAGGGCCGACAGGGCTGCGAACAGGGCCAGGCCCGCAATCGCGCTGCGCTTCATGATGTGTCCTCGCTGGAGCGTCGTCGTCCCCTCGCGAGATCGATACGCCCGCACCCGGCCGGCGGTTACATGAATTCCGCGTCAGGACGCGGGGCCGGCCTGCCGTGCCTTCCGCGCCAGGGCGATCAGCAGCGCGTCGTCGACGCCGCCGGACGACGGCAGCCCCTCGGCGCGGCGGAAGGCCTCGGTCGCATCGTCTGACGCATAGCCGAGCGTCGCCAGCAGCCGCAGCGCCGCCGCGATCTTGGCGGTCGGCGACCGGGCGCCGAGCAGGGCGGCGGCGTAGCGCGGCACGTCGTCCGCCTCCGCCAGCGACCGCGCGAACCAGATCACCGCCTCGGTCTCGTCGCGGGCCACGCCGCGCCCGGTCTCGTAGGCGATGCCCAGCTCGCCCTGCGCCTCGGGGTTGCCCTTCTCGGCGGCGATGCGAAACCAGCGCAGTGCCTCGGCATCGTCCTGGGCCACGCCGCGTCCGGTCTTGAAATGGGAGCCGAGATGGAAGGCGGCCTCGGCATCGCCCTGGTCGGCGGCCAGGCGGTACAGGCGCAGTGCCTTGACGTCGTCCTGCGCCACGCCGCGGCCCTGCTCGTACATCAGGCCGAGATGGGTCTGCGAATAGGCGTAGCCGCGCTCGGACGAACGGCGATACCAGCGCGCCGCCTCGGCATCATCCTCGGGCGCGCCGCGGCCGCGCTCATGCATCCAGGCGAGGTTGGCCTCGGCGCGGGCCTCGCCCTGGTCGGCGGCCAGGCGGTACCAGCGGATGGCCTCGGCGTCGTCCTGCGGCACGCCCTGGCCGTCGCGGTAGAGATCGGCGAGATTGGTCCGGGCTCGCGCGATGCCCTGGTCGGCGGCCAGGCGATACAGGCGGGCCGCCTCGGCCAGGTCTTTCGCCACGCCGCGGCCGCTCTCATACATCCAGCCGAGGTTGCTCTGGGCATGGCCATAGCCCCGATCGGCGGCCAGCCGGTACCAGCGCGCGGCCTCGGCATCGTCCTCGGCCACGCCCTTGCCGAGGTCGTACAGGATGCCGATGCTGTTCTGCGCCTCGGCATAGCCCTGCTTCGCCGCGAGGCGGTACCAGCGCATCGCCTTGGCGTCGTTCTCGGCCACGCCAAGGCCGGCATCGTACATGGCGCCGAGCTCGGCCTCGGCGCGGGCATGGCCCTGCGCCGCCGCCCGGCGATACCAGCGCACCGCCTCGGCATCGTCCCGGGCCACGCCGTGGCCGCCGGCATACAGGAAAGCCAGGTTGGTCTGTGCCCGGGCCAGGTCCTGATCGGCTGCAAGGCGATAGAGGCGGGCGGCCTCGGCATCGTCCTCGGCCACGCCGCGGCCGACCTCGTACATCCAGCCGAGATTGGTGCGGGCCTCGGCATCGCCCTGATCGGCGGCCAGGCGATAGAGGCGCACCGCTTCGGCATCGTCCTGCGGCACGCCGCGGCCGGAATAGTACAGGTTGCCCAGCAGGCGCTGGCCGACGGCGGAACCGGACCCGGCCGCGCGGCCGTACCAATAGGCGGCGGCGGCATAATCCAGGAGCCCGCCGCGGCCGTTCTCGGCCATGTAGCCGAGGCTGCTCTGGGCCGGGGTGTAGCCCTGCTCGGCGGCCAGGCGGTACAAGCGCACAGCCGCGGCCTCGCTGCGCTCGACGCCGCGCCCGTCCTGGTACATGTAGCCGAGATAGGTCTGGCCGCGGTCGTAGCCCTGGGCGGCCGACAGGCGGTACCAGCGCACCGCCTCGGCGTCGTCCTGGGCGACTCCGGCGCCGTCCCGGTACATGTCGCCGAGATAGGACTGGCCGCGGGCGCTGCCCTGCTCGGCGGCCCGCCGGTACCAGGTGACCGCCTCGACCAGATCCCGGTCGACTCCGTCGGCGGCCTCGTAGCGATAGCCGAGCCGGATCTGCGCCTCGGCGTCTCCGGATTCCGCCGTCAGGCGCAGGCCGCGCAACTCGGCCTCGGCGTCTGCCGCGGTGATGGCCAGGATGTCGGAGTGGACCGGCGCCGCGGGAATGAGGGGCGACGGGGAGGCCAGGGCGGCCGGCGATGCCAGCATCAGCCCGAGCACGAAACCATGAATGCGCATCTTAAATGACGGTGCCTGAAATCCCCCTGTTCACCCCCATCCTTATCGAAACCGGCCCCGCTGTCGATGCCCGATTGTTCCGGGGCCGGTCGATTTTTTCTAGGCGTTCCGCTGCGCTGCGCTGTCCGCCCAGCGGGCCATCAGGGTGTTGGAGGGCAGGTTTTCATCGACCAGCTTCCGTGCCGTTTCGACTCCCGCGACCGGCAGCCCCTTCGGGTCCAGCAGGCCGATCTGCACCAGCACCGAAGCCTGGTCCCAGTAGATGTGCTCGTTGTACAGCTTGTCGCCGCGGAAGCGGACGATCGCGACCAGCGGGATCTCGACATAGCGTCCGGTCGGCGGGATGCCGGGCAGCATCCAGTCGATCTCCACGTCATGGGTGAAGCAGAACAGCATCTCGTCGACCAGACGATCGACCCCGATGGTGCGGCTGATCGGGATCAGCTTCGTGTCGGCCGGCGTCTTCGGGATGAAGTGGTTGGCATAGAAGCGGTGCAGGTCGTCCTGGCCGACCCCGCCGGTCATGGTCGGGATGTGGTTGACATAGGGCTCGGCCACCATCGTCGCCATGGTGGCGCGGGCATCGCGAGTGGCGAATTCCAGCTCCGTGTGCCGCTCCCATAAGGCCGGCAGGTCGTAATGCGGCCCCAGCGCCTGGCGGAGCACGGCCAAGCTGCGGGAATGGGCCAGCAGCGAGGCCGGCTTGTCGTAGGCCGCCCGCGCCGGCACGTTGAAGCCGTGATCGGTGCCGGGATAGACGAAGATCTGCACGTCCGCGCGCCCGGCGAAGGCGGCGGCGATCGCCTCGCGCACCGGCGGCGGCAGGTGGCGGTCCTTCTCGGGGCAATGGAACACCATCGGGCAGCGGATCGCGCCGGCCTCGCCCAGCAGCGGCTCCATGCCGGTGCCGTAATAGCTGACCGCGGCGTCGACATGGTGGCGCGCGGCGGTCAGATAGGCCAGGCGTCCGCCCAGGCAGAAGCCCAGTGCGCCGACCTTGCCGCGGCATTCCGGCAGCCGCCGCAGCGTCGTCAGGGCGGCACCGCAATCGGCCACCGCGCGATCGATGTCGAGGCGGCCCAGCAGGTCGCGGGCGCGGGCCACATCGGCCTCGCCATAGCCGAGGTCGACCTTCGGCTCGAGCCGCCAGAACAGGTCCGGCGCCAGCACCACATAGCCTTCCTCGGCATAGAGGTCGGCGACCTCCCGCAGATGCGCGTTGACGCCGAAGATTTCCTGCAGCAGCAGGATGCCGGGGCCGGAGCCGCTGGCCGGCACCGCGACATAGCCCTGAAAGCGGCCGCCGTCATCGGCCGTGATGTCGACCCATCTGCTGGTCATCGCTGATCTCCGCTGGCTCCTGCGTGGCACCCTTCTTCCGGGCGCCGTCCGCGGCTATAGTTTAAACTTAAAGCAGATAGGGTGGCCAACGGCCGTGTTCAGGACTGACGCAGAATGATCGATGCCGAGACCGCGGTCACCGACCGGCCCAAGGACCATCGCGTCGAGCTGCGGTTGTGGCTGCGGCTGCTGACCTGCACCACCATGATCGAGCGCGAAGTCCGCCGCCGCCTGGCCGAGAGCTTCGACACCACGCTGCCGCGCTTCGACCTGATGGCGCAGCTGTACAAGATGCGCCAGGGCCTGACCCTCGGCGAGCTGAGCCAGCGGCTGATGGTCTCGAACGGCAACATGACCGGGCTGGTCGAGCGGCTGGTCGAAGGCGGGTTGGTGGCGCGCGAGCAGTCGCAGGCGGACCGGCGCAAGCATGTCATTCGCCTGACCGAGGAGGGCGAGCGCCAGTTCGCCGCCATGGCCGCGGCGCATGGCGACTGGGTGGCGGAGATGACGGCTGGGCTGGGAACCGGCGAGATCGAGCACCTGATGGAGCTGCTCGGCCGCACCAAGGTGTCGGTGGCCGAAGCCACCCGGCCGCGGGGGCGGAGCAAGGCCGAGTAGCCCGGCCCCGCCCGACGATCAGGCCGTCCGCGCCACTCGCGGCGCCGCCACCAGGTTGACCACCACCGCGACCACGATGTTGGCGGCCAGCGCCAGCAGCCCGGCATAGATCGTCACCGTGCTGCCGCCGAAGCTCAGCGCGTGGAGCGGCTTCAGCCCGTCCTGCCAGACGATCCAGCTGCCGCCGAAGAAGCCGACCGCCCAGCCGGCCAGCAGCGCCGGGGCCCGGAACCAGCCGACATAGAGGCCGAACACCAGCGCCGGCAGCGTCTGCAGGATCCAGACACCGCCGAGCAGTTGCAGGTCGAGCGCGAACTGGGTTGGCAGGAACACGATCACCAGCAGCGCCCCGACCTTGACCACCAGCGAGGTGACCTTGGCCACCTGCGCCTCGCCGGCATGGCTGATTCCGGGGTCGACATAGGCCTTCCAGAAGTTGCGGGTGAACAGGTTGGCGGCGCCGATGCTCATCACCGCTGCCGGCACCAGCGCGCCGATGGCGATGGCGGCGAAGGCGAAGCCGGCGAACCAGCTCGGGAACAGCGTCTGGAACAGGGCCGGCACGATGTCGTTCGGGCTGGATACCTGCAGATGCGCGGCATGGCCCATATAGCCGAGCAGGGCCAGCAGGCCGAGCAGCAGCGTATAGGCGGGCAGCAGCGCCGCATTCTTGCGGATGGTGTTGGCGCTGGCCGAGGCGAAGATGCCGGTCAGGGTGTGCGGATACATGAAGGCGGCGAGGGCCGAGCCCAGCGCCAGCGTGGCATAGGCCACCATCTGGCTGTCGCCCAGCAGCAGCCCGCCCGCGCCCTTGGCCTTGAAGGCGTCGTCGGCCGCCTGGAACACCGCGCCGTAGCCGCCCAGCTCCCACGGGATCAGCGCCACCGCGGCCAGCACCGCGATGTAGATCATGATGTCCTTGACGAAGGCGATCAGCGCCGGCGCCCGCAAGCCTGCGGAATAGGTGTAGAGCGCCAGGATGATGAAGGCGATCGCCAGAGGCAGCTCGCCTTTCAGCCCCAGCGCCTTGATCACCGCGGCCATGCCGACCAGCTGCAGCGCGATGTAGGGCATCACGGCGAGGACGCCGGTGATCGCCACCGCCAGCTCCAGCCCGCGCGAGCCATACTGGCCGAACACCACGTCGCCGGCGGTGACGTAGCCGTGCTCCTTCGCCCGCTTCCACAGCTTCGGCATCACCAGGAAGACGAAGGGGTAGACGATGATGGTGTAGGGCAGGGCGAAGAAGCCATAGGCGCCGACGGCATAGACCAGCGCCGGCACCGCGATCACGGTGTAGGCGGTGTAGAAGTCGCCGCCGACCAGGAACCAGGTGACCCAGGTGCCGAACTTCCGGCCGCCCAGCCCCCATTCGTCGATATGGGCCAGCGTCTCGCCCCGCTTCCAGCGGGCGGCCATGAAGCCCATGACGGTGACCAGGATGAAGAAGAAAGCGAAGACGGCGAGGGCGACGACATCCAGCTCAGTCGTCATGACGCACGCTCCGATAGGCGATCCAGATGATCAGCGCGGTCAGCGGCACCCAGGCGAACTGGTACCAGTAGAAGAACGGGAAGCCCAGGATCTCCGGCTCCCGCGCATTGTAGAACGGCACCCACAGGAGCCCGATATAGGGCAGGAGCAGCAGCCACAGCACGGGCCGCCGTGAACGCTCAGGCATGACCAATCCTTCCGACGCGGGCCTTCCCCCGGCCCGATTGCGGTCACCCTGCCATCGTCCCCGGATATGTTAACCCCAATTAAGTCATGGCGGCATTGCCACGGATGGCCGCCTAGGATTTGAGCCGGTACCCGGTCCGGAAGATCCAGGCCACGACGGCCAGGCAGGCCGCCAGGAAGGTCAGGGTCATGGCCAGGCTGACGGCAATGTTGACGTCGGCGATCCCGTAGAAGCTCCAGCGGAAGCCGCTGACCAGATAGACCACGGGGTTGAACAGGGCCACGGTCTGCCAGAAGGGCGGCAGCATCGAGATCGAGTAGAAGCTGCCGCCCAGGAAGGTCAGCGGCGTGATGATCAAGAGCGGGATCACCTGCAGCTTCTCGAACCCGTCGGCCCAGATGCCGATGATGAAGCCGAACAGGCTGAAGGTGACGGCCGTCAGCACCAGGAACAGCAGCATCCAGAACGGGTGCAGGACCTGCAGCGGTACGAACAGCCCGGCCGTGGCCAGGATGATGGCGCCGAGGACGATCGACTTGGTCGCGGCCGCCCCGACATAGGCAACCACGATCTCGAGATAGGAGACCGGCGCCGACAGCAGCTCGTAGATCGTGCCGATGAATTTCGGGAAGTAGATGCCCATCGAGGCGTTGGAGATGCTCTGCGTCAGCAGCGACAGCATGATCAGCCCGGGCACGATGAAGGCGCCGTAGCCGACCCCGTCGATCTGCTCGATGCGCGAGCCGAGGGCCGCGCCGAAGACGACGAAGTACAGCGAAGTCGAGATCACCGGCGACAGGATGCTCTGCATCAGGGTGCGGCCGGTGCGCGCCATCTCCGACATGTAGATCGCGCGGATCGCGTAGAGGTTCATCGCCGTTCGCTCACCAGGCTGACGAAGATTTCCTCCAGCGAGCTCTGGCTCGTGCGGAGGTCCTTGAACCGGATCCCGGCATCGGCGAGAGCCTGCATCACCGCGGTGATGCCGGTGCGCTCGCCCTGCGAGTCGTAGGTATAGACCAGCTCGGTGCCATCGGACGACAGCGACAGCTGATGCGCGGCCAGCGCCTCCGGCAGGCTGTCCAGCGGCGCCTGCAGCTGCAGCGCCAGCTGCTTCTTGCCCAGCTTGCGCATCAGCTCGGCCTTGTCCTCGACCAGGATGATCTCGCCCTTGCGGATCACCCCGATGCGGTCGGCCATCTCTTCGGCCTCGTCGATGTAGTGGGTGGTCAGGATGATGGTGACGCCCTGGTCCCGCAGCACACGGACCAGCCGCCACATGTCCTGGCGCAGCTCGACATCCACCCCGGCCGTGGGCTCGTCGAGGAACAGGATCTGCGGCTCATGCGCCAGCGCCTTGGCAATCAGCACCCGGCGCTTCATGCCGCCGGACAGCGTCATGATCTTGCTGTCCTTCTTGTCCCACAGCGACAGGTCCTTCAGCACCTTCTCGATATGGGCGGGGTTCGCCGGCTTGCCGAACAGCCCGCGGCTGAAGCTGGCGGTGGCCCAGACGGTGGTGAAGGCGTCGGTGGTCAGCTCCTGCGGCACCAGCCCGATGCGGGACCGGGCGGCGCGGTAGTCGCCGACGATGTCGTGGCCGTCCACCGACACCGTCCCGCCGCCGGGCCGGACGATGCCGCAGACGATGTTGATCAGCGTGGTCTTGCCGGCGCCGTTGGGGCCGAGCAGGGCGAAGATCTCGCCACGCCGGATCTCCAGGTCGACGCCCTTCAGCGCCTGGAAGCCGGAGGCATAGGTCTTCGACAGGTTCGAGATGGTGATGATCGGCGACATGGCGCGACCATACCCGATGCCGGGGGTGAGTCGATGCTGGATCGTGAACCGGCGGCGGCCACGCCGGCGATGGGCGGAGGTTGTCCCTACCGCACCTTGATCACGACCTTGCCCTTCGCCCGGCCGGTTTCGACATAGGCCAGGGCCTCCTTGGTCGCTTCGAACGGAAAGACCCGATCCACCACCGGGCGGATGAGGCCGGCCTCGATGAGAGCGGCGATCTCGCGCAGCTGGTCGCCGTCGGCCCGCATGAACAGGAACGAATAGCTGACGTGACGACGCCGTGCGTCCTTCCTGATCCTGCGGCTCAGGAAGCGGATCACCAGCCCGATGAGCGGGTTCGATCCGAAGGATCTCGCAAACTCCGGGTCGGGCGGGCCGGCGAGGCCGATCACCTTGCCGCCGGGCTTCAGCACCTGCAGGGATTTCTCGAGCACCGCTCCGCCCTGGGTGTCGAGCACGACATCGAAATCCCTCAGGATCCTGGCGAAATCGTCCTTCCGGTAGTCGATGACGATATCGGCGCCGAGCCGTCTCACCAGATCGGCATTCGCGGCGCTCGCCGTCGTCGCCACGGTCGCGCCGACATGTTTGGCCAGCTGGATGGCGAAGGTGCCCACGCCGCCGGAGCCGGCGTGGATCAGAACCTTCTGCCCTTGCTTCAGGCCGGCTCTCTCGATCAAGGCCTGCCAGGCGGTCAGGCCGACGAGGGGGATCGAGGCCGCCTCCTCCATGGTCAGGGTCTTCGGCTTGAGCGCCACGTCGGCCTCGTTCATCGCGATCAATTCCGCGAAGGAGCCGATCCGGTTGTGATGCGGCCGGGCATAGACCTCGTCGCCGGCCTTGAAGCGCCGCACCCGGGATCCCACCCGGACCACGATTCCGGCCACGTCGTTGCCCAGGATCAGCGGCAGGCGGAACGGCAGGAGCAGCTTGAACTCGCCGCTTCTGATCTTGTTGTCCAAGGCGTTCACGCCGGCGGCGTGGACCTGAACCAGCACGTCGTCCTCGCGCAGCTCCGGCTCCGGCATCTCGCCGGCCCGCACGCCATCCGCGGGGCCGTAGCGATCGACGATGAAGGCCTTCATGACACTGTTTCCTGCCGTTCTCGGATGGTACGGCGAAGCCGTTCGCGCTTCGGCCGCCGTATGGATCAGGCCGGCAGGCGCAGCTGCTTGCGGAGGCTCTTGTCGAACATTCCCGCGGGCACGAACCGGCGCAGCAGGCTGACCTGACGCGCGACCTTGCCGGCGGTGTAGCGCCGCCGCGGGCGGGCGTCGCTTACGGCCTTGAGCATCGCGTCGGCCACCACCTTCGGGTCGTCGCCCGCGCCCAACATTTCCTTCATCTGAGCATTGGCATCGGCCCGAGCCCGGTCATAGTCCGGCAGCATGACATCCGGCACGAGGGCGTTCTGCTCGAAGCTGCTGCGCGTGCCGGCCGGCTCGATCAGCGAGATGCGGATGCCGAAGGCGCGGACCTCATGGTCGAGCGATTCCGAATAGCCTTCGAGCGCATGCTTGGTCGCCGAATAATGGGTGGAATAGGGCGCGGGGACCAGCCCCACGATCGAGCCGATATTGATGATCCGCCCCAGGCCGCGCTGCCGCATCGACGGCAGCACCGCATTGGTCATCCGCATGGTGCCGAACAGGTTGACGTCGAACAGGGCGCGGACCTGGGCGATCGAGGATTCCTCGGCGCCGCCGATCAGGCCCATGCCGGCGTTGTTGACCAGAACGTCGATCCGCCCGGTCTGCGAGATCACGGTCGCCACCAGGGCGGCGACGGAGTCGTCGTCGGTCACGTCGCAGGGCAGCATCGACACACCGGCCGGGCCGTTGCCGGACGTCCGGCGGCTCGTCCCGAACACGGTGAACCCCGCCCGCGCCAACGCCTCGGCGATGGCACCACCGATGCCGGAGGAGGCTCCGGTCACGATCGCGGTCTTTCCCGAATGTGCGGTCATYGATGCTCCAAACTCACAAAGCCTGCCAGTGGCGGCCGATTGCATTATGTTTAGTTAATCACCTTATGATCATAATTCAATGGATCGCCGAAGGAAAAGCCATGCGCTACGAAAAGGGCCGAAAGGACGCAACGCGCCGGCGGATCACGGAGGTCGCCTCCGAACGGTTCCGGGCCGGCGGCATCGCCGCGTCCGGAGTCGCCAGCATCATGAGCGACGCCGGGCTGACGAACGGCGCCTTCTATCCGCATTTCCAGTCCAAGGAGGAGCTTGTCCGCGAAACCGTGGCGGCAGCGCTGGAGGCGCAGTTGAGCCAGTTGCGCGACGTCCTGGCCGCTGGCGGGCTGGAGACGGCCATCGCGGTCTATCTGTCGGCGGAGCATCGGGACAATCCGGCGACCGGCTGTGCGTCGGCGGCGCTGCTGCCGGAGCTTGCGCGTCAGCCGCCGGAGACGCGCAGCGTCTATGCCGAGCGCTTCCTCGCCCTGGTGCGCGAGGTGGCGGCGGCGCTGCCGCCGGAGACCCGGGATCGGGAGGACGTCGTGCTGGGCGTCTTCGCGACGCTCATCGGCACGCTTCAGCTCGCCCGCGCCGTCGAAGGGAGCGCATTGTCGGATCGCATCCTGGCGGCAGGCGCGGAGGCGGCGCGGATGCTGGTCCAGCCGCCTCCGTGATCGCGGTGAGAGATGCCGGCGTCAGTCCGGGTAGATGCTCGTCAGCCCGCTCAGGTGGTTGCGGTACTGGGAGCCGTAGTCCGACGGGGTGCCGGCTTCGTCGGTGATCAGGCCGATGTTGAAGTCGCTGGTGCCGCAGGTGCCCGGCCAGGTGTTGAAGTTCCAGGCCATGAAGCCCTGCTGCTTGCTTTCGACGAAGGCCCACAGCCGGTCCAGGTAGTTCGTGTCGCAGCTGGCGCCGAAGTGATCGGCCATGCCGAACTCGCCGACGATCAGCGGCACCTGGTCCATCACCGGCCCGACCTCGTCTTCCCAGCACTGCTCGCTGGTGCAGGTCGCGAAGTTGTACTGGTGCCAGGAGGCGACGATGTTGCCCTCCGGGTCGGTCGGCTTGTAGGTCAGCCAGTGGCTGAGGTCGCCGGCGAGCCCGAGCCCGCCGACCATCAGCACGTTCTCCGCCCCGGTGGCGCGCACCGTGTTCACCAGCGTCTGCATGCCGACGGCAGTGTATGGCGTGCTGGTGTCGACATAGCCCTCCGCGACCTTCACCGAGCAGCTGCTGCCGCCGTCGCGCCAGCAGGTCCAGGCCTGGGCCACGGGCGGGTCGTTCAGCAGATAGGGTTCGTTGTAGACGTCGAAGATGACCGCGCTGTTGGTCTTGAACGCGTTGGCGACGCTGGTCCAGAACGTCACGGAATGGTCCGCGTTCGGCATCGGCTGGAAGTTCAGGCCGATGGTCGACAGCGTGCCCGGCATCGCATAGTGCAGGTCGACGATGACGGCCAGGTTGTTCGCGGTCATCAGGTTGACGTAGTCGATGATCGCCTGCCGGTAGGTCGCGCCCATATAGGGGGCGTTGGCGCTGGTGGTGTTGATGCCCAGCCAGCATTGCTCGTTCAGCGGCACCCGCACGGCGTTGGCGTTCCACGACTTGACCGCGTCGACGAAGGCCTGGTCGCGCGGCGTGGCGTCGTAGCCCTGCACGCATTCGAAGCCGGTGGTGCCGCGGTTGACGCCGTGGATGAACAGCGTCTGGCCCTCGCCGTTGAGCAGCTTGTTGCCCTGCACATGCAGGCCGCTCATCGGTACGTTGGACGGGCCGGTGCCCGGCCCGGTCATGGCCAGGTCGTCGAGGTAGAACCGGGGGCCAGCCTGATCCGAATAGTGTTTGATCGCCAGGGTGTCGATCGTGGTGTTTGCGATGCCGAGATCGGCCAGCGGCACCTCGAACCTGGTCCATTGCCCCGCGGTCATCGGCGCCAGCACCGCGGTGCCCAGGAAGGTCCCGGCGCGGAAGGCGTCGACCGACACCACCTGGCCGCCGGCGGTGCCGCCATGGGCCCACAGCTCGAGCGTGTCGAAGCCGGCGGTGCTGAAGCCCTCCTTGTCGAAATAGAACTGGCCCCAGGCTCCGGTCGGCGTGATCCCGATGGACTTGGTGCCCGCATGCACCGGGCTGGTGGTGGCGGTGTTGCTGCTGATGTTCCAGCCGTTGCCCGGCGTCCAGCCGTTCCGGAACTGGTCGTCGTAGAGGACCTGCCGGGTCGGCGCGACGCTGAGCCCGATGTCGTCGACGAAATAGGCCGGCAGGGTGGACGCGGTGGCGTTCTGGATGACGAAGCCGGTGATCTGCCGGTCCTGCGCGTTGAGCGCCGACAGGTCGACCGAATATTGCCGCCACTGATTGGCCAGCAGCGGCGCCAGCGGCACGCTGACCATCGGATTGCCGGCGGTGTCGCGGGCCTGCAGCTGCAGCTGCTGGCCGCCGGCCGTCCCGCCATGCGCCCAGAAGGTGAAGGCGCCATAGCCGGTGGTGTTGAGTGAGGCGGTGTGCAGATACAGGCCGCCCCAGCCGCTCTGCACCACCCGGATCGACCGGCTGCCGCCATGCACCGTAGTGCCGTTGGTCAGGCTCTGGCCGGACGACCAGCTCCAATCCTGCCAGCCGGCGTGCAGCGCATCGGCGTAGATCGCGACCGGGTCGGCGGCGCGGGCACTGCCGAAGCTCAGGACGCCGAGCAGTCCCAGCAGCAGGACCAGCCCATGGAGCAAGCGATTGCGCATGGGTGTCACCGCCACTTCATCACGCCCTGCCCGGGCGAGGTCAGCCACAACGCGCCATTGGCCGCGACCCTGGCGAACAGCGCGAACGGAAACGCCAGGCCCTGGTTCTGCGCCGTCCAGCCGGTGGCGCCGTCGGCGCTGGTGACCACGCCCTGGCTGGTGGTGGCGTAGCCGCCGGCATGCACCGCGCTGGAGCTGCCGAAATAGACGCGGCCGGTGCTGGCATTGACCGTCACGGTCCGGCCCTGGTCGTCGGCCCGCACCCGGGTCCAGCTCTGGCCGTAATCCGCCGACCGGTACAGGCCCTTGCCGGTGCCCTTGACCGCGACCCAGATGTTGCCGCCCCGGCTGGCCAGGTCCATCGGGCCGCTATAGGTCCAGACGTCGTGCAGCCAGTGCTGACCCGGGGTCCAGCCGCTGGTCATGGCGGCGGGCAGGGTCAACGCGCTCCAGGTGCCGGCGCTGCCGCCTTGCCACGAGCGGTAGACCGTGCCGGCCGACAGGGCCAGCACGCCGTTGGTGTCGGTGTAATAGATCCGGAAGCAGTCGTCGTTCGGGCAGTCCAGCACCTTTGCCCACGACACGCCGTCATCCTCGCTGAGATACACGTCGCCATTCACGGCGGCGTAGACCCAGCGGAAGTTGGCGGTGCTGTCGGGCGCCACGGTCAGCCCCTCCAGGCGCCGGATCGGGCTGGGCAGGCCCTGGGTGATGTTCTGCCAGGTCGCGCCCTTGTCCGCGCTCTTCACCAGGTACAGCGGCTCGTCGCAGGGCGTGCCGCAATTCTCCATATTGCCGCCCAGCTGGGCCCAGACCACATTGGCGCGGCTCGGATCCGCCGCCACGCTCAGGCTGTTGCCGCCCTTGCCGGCCCAGCCGCCGGTGTAGGCCGTCGCGTTCAGGCTGGTCCAGCCGAGACCGCCGTCGTCGGAGCGCCACAGGCCGAGATCCATGTAGCCGGCATAGACCGTGTTGGCGTCCGCCGCGCTCTGCTCGATCACGATCGGGACGACATTGTCGATGCCGCGCGAGCGCCACTTGCCGCTGACGGCGGTGGAGACGCGGTCGCTCCAGGTCTTGCCGCCATCGCCGCTGCCGTAGAGGAACTGGTTGTTGGTCCACAGCACGGTGTTCGCATTCGCCGGATTGGTGCCGATGGTCTGGCCCAGCCCCTGGTAGCTGAAGCCCATGCCCCAGACCTCATCGGCCTGGGACCAGCCGCCGCTGACGCTCAGGGTGTATTTGGTCCAGCTCGTCCCGGCGTTGCTGCTCTCCCACAGGAAGCTGCCATAGGTCCCGGCGGGGCGCAGGGCCTGATCGTCGAGGCCGACGACCCGGACATGGCTGGAATTGGCCGGGTCGGCCAGGATGATGCCGGACGGCGCCTGGGTGCCGGAGGTCACGAGCGTCCAGGAATATCCGGTCTCCAGCGACTTGTAGACCCGCGGCGCGTTGCCGGTCGCGGCGACCGTCGCATACATCAGGTTCAGGTTCGACGGGTCCTGGCCGTAGGCGATGTCGACCAGCTTGCCCTGCTGCGGATCCATCCGGGCGAAGGTGGCGCCGCCATCCGCGGAGAAATGGGCCTGGTAGACCACCGAGCTTTCCGGCGTGTCCGGAAACCGCCCGCGGCCGCTGACCGCCCAGACGCCGTCGGGATCCACCGGATGGGTGCGCAGCCCGGTGATGCGCAGATTGGCGGGCAGGTTGGACCCCGTCGCGCTCCAGGTCTGGCCGGCATCGTTGGAGCGGATGATGTAGGGGCTCAGGCTGTCCCACTGCGGATGCACCGCGGCGTAGATGATGTTCGGATCGGCCGACACGGCGATCGCGGCGATGTAGCCGGTGGCGTATTTCCGGCTGAAGCCGGTGCCGTTGCTGTTGCCGACGAACAGCCCGCCATCGGTGCCGACCAGCAGCTTGCCCGGGCGCGCCGCCAGCGACGCGATATGGGTGACGGTCAGCCCCTGGGCCGATCCGATCGCGGTCCAGGTGGCGCCGGCATCCTGGCTCAGATAGACGCCGCCGAGGTCCGAGCCGACGGCCCAGTACCCTTCGCTGGTCACCACGGGGGAGTTGAACGCGCCGCCGCCGCCGGGATTGCCCGGCTTCCAGGTGAGCTGCGCGTGGCCGAGGCCAGGCATGAACAGGAACAGCGCCGCCAGCAGGACGGCCATGAGTCTATGCTTCACCGGGTCCCCCTCCCGTTATGTGTCGATCGGGACCGTCACGCGCCCGCATGCGCAGAAAGGCTACACGCAGCCGCGGCCCCGAACGCCCCTCCGCACGAAACAATCTCTGTTGGATCCAGCGCCGCCAAACCAATCCGGCCTGCTGGAGGGCGGGGCTCGGAATCCCCGCCGCGAATCACTTCCTATATGTCGTTCCACGCCGACATATTCTTGCAACAGGCGCAAGTTCTGATCGTGCAAAGCCGACAAAATTCATATGAATTTCACGCGGGTGGCCGCCGCGCCGGGCGGCCGCTCCGTGCCACATGTCCCGCAGGCGTATCGAAGCCTGCTCAGATCTGCGCCGATCCGCCGTCGACGAACAGCTCGCTGCCGGTGACGTAGCTGCTCTCGTCCGACGCCAGGAACAGGGCCGCGGCGGCGGTCTCGCTCGGATCGCCGAGGCGGCCAAGCGGCGCCACGCTTTCAGAGTAGCGCAGCATCTCCTGCCGCTGCTCCTCGGTGGCCGTCAGACCATTCCACCCCGGCGTCGAGGTGGCGCCCGGCACCAGGACGTTCACCCGGATCCGGCGCGGCGCCAGGTCCTGGATCCAGCTCCGCGCGAAGTTCCGGATCGCGGCCTTGCTGGCGCTGTAGACGCTCATCGCCGGCGCGCCGGTGACGCCCGTGGTGGAGCCGGTGAGGATGACCGAGGCGCCGTCGCGCAGCAGCGGCAAGGCCTTCTGCACGGTGAACAGCGTGCCCTTCACATTGCTGGCGAAGATCGCGTCGTAATGGGCCTCGGTAATGTTCTGCAGGGGCAGGAACTCGCCATGTCCGGCATTGGCGACCAGGATGTCGATCGTTCCGGCCTCCTCGCCGATGATGGTGTAGAGTCTGTCGAGATCGGCGAGATTGCCGACGTCCCCCTGTACGCCCCGGGCATTCGTGCCGACCTCGCGCACGGCAGTATCGAGTTGCGCCTGCCGCCGGCCCGTCATGAAGACTCGGGCGCCTTCCCGCACGAAACGCTTCGCGATCGCGAGGCCGATGCCGCTGTTCGCGCCGGTGACCACGGCGACCTTGTCCTTGAGCCTGTCCATGTTTTGTCCTGGTTGCTGGAGGCGAGCGATGCGCTCGAGCCGAGGAGATGGTCTGGCACTTTCCATCGTGCTAGAACCTACCTGTTGGTAAGTATGGATGAATCATGGATCAGCGGCCGTTTTCCTGCGGGCTCGATGCGGTGCTCGCCGTGCTCGGCGGCAAGTGGAAGCCGCTGGTGTTGTTCCATCTGAACGGCGCGCCGCGCCGTTTCGGGGAACTGAGGAAGCTCGTCGCCGGGATCAGCGAGAAGGTGCTGATCCAGCAGCTGCGGGAGCTGACGCAGGACGGAATCCTGACCCGGACCGATCACCACGAGGTCCCGCCGCGCGTCGAATACGCGATGACGGAGTTCGGCCGATCCCTCGCCGCGACGCTGGTTCCGCTCTGCGCCTGGGGTGACGCGCATCGGGCCGAGATCGAGCGGATTCCCCGGCTTCAGCGGCTGTCGGCTTAGACTCCGCTCAGCCGAGCTGGCGACGGGCATTGGCAGATCGAGGTTCGGCGTCACGATCGTCCGGGCCTGGAGGCATCCTTACCCCCCATTCCGTTCATCGCTGGTGACCACACCATCAACCAGATGAACCCGCCGGTCCATCCGGGCCGTGAGGTCGATGTCGTGGGTCACCGCCACCACCGTCTTGCCGCGCTCATGCACCAGCGCCGAGAGGATGGCGAAGACCTGCTCCGAGCTGTGGGAATCGAGGCTGCCGGTCGGTTCGTCGGCCAGCAGCAGCGGCGGGTCGTTGGCCAGCGACCGCGCCACCGCCACGCGCTGGCGCTGGCCGCCGGACAACTGGTCCGGCCGCTTGCCGCGATGGTCGGCGAGGCCGAGCGCGTCGAGCAGGGCATCCGCCCGCTCGCGCATCTCCCGGGCGCCGAGGCGGCCGAGCTTGCGCATCGGGATCTCGACATTCTCCCGCGCCGTGAATTCCGGCAGCAGGAAGTGGAACTGGAAGACGAAGCCGATCGATTCCAGCCGCAGCCGGGCGCGGTCCCGCTCGCCCAGCGCCGATGCATCCTTCCCGGCGATGCTCAAGGTCCCGCCGGTCTGCCGGTCGAGCAAGCCGAGCAGGTAGAGCAGCGAGGATTTGCCGGAGCCGGAAGGGCCGGTGACCGCGACCAGCTCGCGCTCGCCGATCGCAAGCGACACGTCCTTGACCAGCGTCACCGGCACCGTCTCCGGCAGCACCCGGGTCAGGCCCTTGGCCTCGATGAGCGCGCTCATGTCGCCCCCCGGATGATGTCGACCGGGTTCAGCTTGGCCGCCTGGCGGGCCGGCAGGTAGCCGGCGATCCCGGCGGCGGCCAGGGCGAAGCCGGCGGCGATCAGATAGTGCCAGGGGCTCCAGGTCAGCGGCAGCTTGGTGATCTCGCGCCCCACCGTGCCGCCGGAGATGTGCAGCTCCACCTGCGACAGGCCGAAGCACAGGGCGAAGCCCAGCAGCCAGCCGGCCAGCGACCCGGCGAGGCCGAGCGCCAGCCCCTCCAGCAGGAACAGCCGGCGCATGTCCCGCGCCTCGAAGCCGAGCGACTTGAGGATGGCGATGTCGCGCGCCTTCTCATGGGTGATGGTCGAGACGATGTTGAAGATGCCGAAGCCGGCCACCAGCAGGATGGCGCCGACCACCGTGTACATGATGATGTTGCGGATGACGAAGGCCTCCAGCAGGGACTCGTTCGCCTCCTGCCAGGCCACCGCCTTGTAGCCGATCAGCGCCTCGGCCCGCTTGGCCACCGCCGGAGCCGCGTTCGGGTCGTCCAGCTTCAGCCGGATCTCGTTGATCGCGTTCGGCCGCTCGCTCAGGATCTGCGCGATCTTCAGGAGGACATAGCCCTCGCCCTCGTCGCGGGCGGTGACGCCGGTGTGGAACAGGCCGACGATCTTGACCGCGCGGCTCTGGCCGGTGGCGGAGACCAGGGTGACGGTGGTGCCGAGATCGGCGCCCAGCCGCTTCGCCAGGCTGTCCCCGACCACGATGTTGTTGCCGCCGGCGATCAGCGAATCGAAGCTGCCCTGGCGGAAATCCTGGGCGATCGAGGAGATTCGCGCTTCCTGCCGCGGCTCGACGCCGAAGATGCTGATGCCGATGTCCTGCCCGGCATAGCGGACCACGGCTTGGGTCTTCAGGCTTTTGGACATCTTTCCGGGGATCCAGGCGTTCAGCGCCGCCACCGCGGCGGTCGGGTTCAGGATGCCGCGCCGGTCGTCCCGTGGCCGCAGGCCGGCGATCGCGACCGCGTCGAATTCGTCCTCGGCCGGCTGGCGCGCCGCCGTGCGCCGCTCATCGGTGACCTGGACATGCGGCATGGTGTCGATCAGCTGGGCGACGAAATCATCCTCGCCGCCCTGCATCAGCGCCGCCATGGCGATCGAGAAGCCGACGCCCAGCGCCGTGCCCAGGATCGCGACCAGCGTCTGCCGGCCGCGGCCGACGATGTGGGTGACGGCGAGGTCGAGCAGCAGCCGCATGGCTCAGCCCCCCGGCGCCACCCGGGCGCCGTCGGCCAGCGCCTCGGGGAAGGGGGTGATCACCCGGTCGCCCTCGGCCAGGCCGGACCGCACCTCGATGTCGCGGATGCCGCGGATGCCGGCCGCGATCGTCCGGCGCCGGGCCCGGCTGTCGCCATCGACCACGAAGACGGCGTCGCCGTTGGTGGCCTCGGTCGGGACCAGGAGCGCGTTCGGCACCGTGCGGTTGACGATGTTGACGTCGACCGTCATGCCGATCCGCAACGGCGTGTCGTCCGGCAGGGCCAGGCGCACGCGATAGGTCTTGGCCACCGGATCGCCCTTCGGCGTGATGCTGTCGACCGTGGCCGGCAGCGCCTTGCCGGGGAAAGCGTCGGCGCGCAGCAGCGCTTTCTGCCCGACGGCGACCAGGGGGATGTCCTCCTCGTTGACGTCGGCGATGACCCAGAGCGGCTTCGGCTCGCCGACCCAGAACAGGATGGTGCCGGGGTCGACGATCTCGCCGACTTCGCCATCCTTGCGCAGCACCAGGCCGCGCATCGGCGCGCGCAGGACGTAGTTCTCCAGCTTCGCGGTCTGGCCGGCGATCAGCGCCTCCAGTTGCGACAGCTCGCTGCGCGCCTGGTCCAGCGCCTGGACGCTGGCGACGGCGCGGCCGGCCAGGACCAGCTGCCGCTCGTGCTCGGCCGAGGCCAGCTTGTGCCGTGCCTTCAGCTCGGCCAGCGTCGCCTCGGCCTCGCGGCTGTCCAGCCGGGCCAGCTCGGCCCCGGGCTCGACCGGCTCGCTTTCGCAGTCGCACATCGCCGTGATCCGCTCCTGGACCATCGGCGTCACCTTCGCCCAGATGCGCGGCTCGATCACGCCGGTGGCGTAGACGATCTGCGCCGCCTCGCCACGCTTGAGCGTAACGGTCGCGACCGCGGCGGGGCGGCCGAACAGCCAGAAAGCGGCGCCGGCGATCAGCGCGAGCACCAGGACGGCGGACAGGATGCGGACGGTCTTCAACTGCGGCTCCGGAAGCGGCGAGTCGGCGAGAATATATATACGAGACAGTATCGTTTCGATATATGATTCGAGCGAAGGCATGGAGGGCTCGATGTGACGACAGCGAAATCCGGGGACAGGCGGGCGCCGGGGCGGCCGCGCAGCCGGGCGGCGGAGGAGGCGATCCTGAAGGCGGCGCTGGCGCTGTTCCTGGATCATGGCGTCGAGGGTGCCAGCATCGAGCGCATCGCCAAGCGGGCCGGGGTCGGCAAGACCACGATCTACCGGCGCTGGTCGTCCAAGGAGGAGCTGCTGGCCCAGGCGATCGGCCGGGTGCGCGAGGATGCCGAGCGCGACATGGGCGTCACCGATTTCCGCGACTTCGCCGAGCTGCCGCTGGGCCCGACGCTGCATCGGATGATGGAGGCGGGCGCCGAGCTGATGGCGAGCGACGACAACCGCAAGCTGCTGGCCCGGCTGATCGGCTCGGTGCAGAGCCATCCGCGGCTGCTGGCGATCTATTGGGAGACCTATCTGCGGCCGCGGCGCGAGGCCTTCGGGGTGATGCTGGACCAGGCGAAGATGCGCGGTGAGCTGTCGGCCTCGGCCGACACCGCCATGCTGCAGGACATGATGGGCGGCGCCATGCTGCACCGCCTGCTGATCGACCCGGCCCCGCCGACCGCCGAGGATCTGCGCGCCTATCTCGCCCGGCTGCTGCAGCAGCTCGGGCTGACGGAGGCGAAGGGGTAGGGCTGACGGTTCCTCACCGTCATTGCGAGGAGGCGAAGCCGACGAAGCAATCCAGGAGCCGGTGCGAGCGGCCCTGGATTGCTTCGCTGCGCTCGCAATGACGGTGTTGGATTCTGAAAGGATCTCCACATCCCGACAGGTCCTTGCTCGTCAGATGCTTCAAGCTTAAAGTATCTCACAGGAGGGACGGCATGACGATAACGGCATCCCTGGACGGGCGGCACGCCCTGGTCACCGGCGGCGGCAGCGGCATCGGCGCCGCGGTCGCGGCGGCGCTGACGGCGCGGGGCGCAACGGTGACCGTGCTGGGCCGGACCGAATCCCGTCTGGCCGGGACCGTCGCCGCCGGCAAGGCCGGCGCCTATGCCGTTGCCGACGTCACCAAGCCGGATAAGCTTGAAGCCGCCATCGCGCGGCTGGCATCCGAGCACGGCCCGGTCGACATCCTGGTCAACAATGCCGGGGCGGCGGAAAGCGCGCCCTTCGCCCGCACCGACCGGGCGCTGTGGGACCGGATGATCGGCCTCAACCTCGGCGCGGTGTACGAGACCACGCGGCTGGTGCTGCCCAGCATGGCCGAGCGCGGCTGGGGCCGGGTGATCAGCATCGCCAGCATCGCCGGGCTGACCGGCTTCCCCTATGTCGCCGCCTATTGCGCCGCCAAGCACGGCGTCATCGGGCTGACCCGGGCGCTGGCCCGCGAATTCGCGACCAAGGGCGTGACCGTCAACGCCGTCTGCCCGGGCTACACCGACACCGAACTGGTGCAGGGCGCCGTCGCCCGGATCGAAGGCAAGACCGGCCGCAGCCCCGACGAGATCCGGGCCGAGCTGATCCGCGGCAACCCGCAGGGCCGCCTGATCCAGCCGGAGGAGGTGGCGGCCGCCGTCGCCTGGCTGGCCGGGCCGGAGGCGGCGAGCGT
Organism: Inquilinus sp. YAF38; assembly: GCF_052113205.1. NCBI lineage: Bacteria > Pseudomonadati > Pseudomonadota > Alphaproteobacteria > Rhodospirillales > Rhodospirillaceae > Inquilinus > Inquilinus sp. YAF38. The sequence continues at coordinate 39,213 of NZ_JBFRCU010000020.1, forward strand.
CAACGGCATCGCGCTGCCGGTCGCCGGCGGCGAGGTCATGTGAGGCCGGACATGTGGGTTTCGAACCATTCTTTTCTTCGTCATTCCCGCGAAAGCGGGAATCTCGATGTCGTCGTCACCGGCCCGAACCGGAGGGAGATCCCCGCTTTCGCGGGGATGACGACGGTTTTTGGATTTTCTCGTGACTGAGGCCGTGATGACAGCCATCGCCGTTGCTTCCCCCTTGGCGACCTACCGGGCGCAGCACGTCCTGTGGTCGGTCGAGGGCAAGGTGGCGACGATTACCCTGAACCGGCCGGAGCGGAAGAATCCGCTGACCTTCGACAGCTATGCCGAGCTGGTGGCGCTGTTCCGCGCCCTGGCCGCCGATACCGAAATCAAGACGGTGGTGGTCACCGGGGCCGGCGGCAATTTCTGCTCCGGCGGCGACGTGTTCGAGATCATCGCGCCACTGCTCGACCGCGACATGGCCGGGCTGCTGGAATTCACCCGCATGACCGGCGACCTGGTCAAGGCGATGCGCGCCTGCCCGCAGCCGATCGTGGCCGCGGTCGACGGCGTCTGCGCCGGGGCCGGGGCGATCCTGGCGATGGCGTCGGATCTGCGCCTCGGCACCGCGCGCAGCCGCACCGCCTTCCTGTTTACCCGGGTCGGCCTGGCCGGCTGCGACATGGGTGCCTGCGCCATCCTGCCCCGCATCATCGGCCAGGGACGGGCGTCGGAGCTGCTGTACACCGGCCGCAGCATGGATGGGGCGGAGGCCGAGCGCTGGGGCTTCCTGAACCGGCTGGTCGAGCCCGAGGCGCTGCTGGGCGAGGCGACGGCGCTGGCCCGGTCGCTGGCCGACGGCCCGACCTTTGCCCACGCCATGACCAAGCGGATGCTGCACCAGGAATGGGACATGGGCGTCGACCAGGCGATCGAGGCCGAGGCCCAGGCCCAGGCGGTGTGCATGCAGACCCGCGACTTCCGCCGCGCCTATGAGGCCTTCGCCGCCAAGTCCCGGCCGGTGTTCGAGGGGAACTAGGCGATGCCGGACCGCAGCTTCCTCGACTGGCCGTTCTTCGAGGATCGCCACCGCGCCTTGGCGGCGGAACTCGACGCCTGGGCCGGCGCCACGCTGCCCGGGCTGGTCGACCATTACGACGTCGACGGCTCCTGCCGCCGGCTGGTGGCGGCTTTGGGCCGGGACGGCTGGCTGCGCCATGCGGTACCGGCCAGCCATGGCGGCGCGTCGGAGCGGCTGGACGTGCGCAGCCTGTGCCTGATCCGCGAGACCCTGGCCCGGCATGAGGGCCTCGCCGATTTCGCCTTCGCCATGCAGGGGCTAGGCACCGGCCCGGTCACGCTGTTTGGTTCGGACGCGCTGAAGGACCGGATCCTGCCGCCGGTCCGCGACGGCCGCGCCATCGCCGCCTTCGCTTTGTCGGAGCCCGAGGCCGGCTCCGACGTCGCCGCCACCGGCACCACGGCGGTGCCGGACGGGCCCGACGCGGTGCGGATCGATGGCGAGAAGACCTTCATCTCCAATGGCGGCATCGCCGATCACTACGTCGTCTTCGCCCGCACCGGCGAGGCGCCGGGCGCCCGCGGCCTGTCCGCCTTCCTGGTGCCGGCCACGGCGCCCGGCCTGACGGTGGCGGAGCGGATCGAGGTGATCGCGCCGCACCCGCTGGCCAGGCTGCGCTTCGAGGGCTGCCGCGTGAAGCTGGAGGACCGCATCGGCGGGGCGGGGGAGGGGTTCAAAGTGGCGATGGCGACGCTGGACGTGTTCCGTTCCACCGTCGGCGCCGCGGCGCTGGGCTTCGCCCGCCGGGCGCTGGACGAGGCGCTGGGCCGGGCCCGCGGCCGCAGGATGTTCGGCGGGGTGCTCGGCGACCTGCAGCTCAGCCAGGCGGCGCTGGCCGAGATGGCGACCGAGATCGACGCCAGCGCGCTGCTGGTCTACCGCGCCGCCTGGGCCAAGGACCGCGGCGCCGCGCGGGTCACGCGCGAGGCGGCGATGGCCAAGATGTTCACCACCGAGGCGGCGCAGCGCGTGATCGACCGGACGGTGCAACTGTTCGGCGGCCTCGGCGTCACCCGCGGCGTCAAGGTCGAGGAGCTGTACCGCGAGATCCGCGCCCTGCGCATCTATGAGGGCGCCACCGAGGTCCAGAAGATCGTCATCGCCCGCCAACTGCTGGCGGAAACGGAATGACGGCCGAAGAAACGGGAGAGGCGAGATGGAGACGAAGAGCGCGCATGTCGACAGCTTCGCCCGCGACAACCTGCCGCCGCGGGAGCAATGGCCGGAGTTCCGTTTCACCCTGCCGGCGCTGCAATACCCGGCGCGGCTGAACTGCGTCGCCGAGCTGCTGGACCGGCACGTCGCCGAGGGGCATGGCGAGAGGCCCTGCCTGATCGCGCCGGGCGTCGAATGGTCCTATGCCGAGCTGCTCGACCGGGTGGACCGGATCGCCCGGGTGCTGGTGCGGGACTCCGGCCTGGTGCCGGGCGACCGCGTGCTGCTGCGGTCGGCCAACAACCCGATGATGGTCGCCAGCTACCTGGCGGCGCTGAAGGCCGGGGCGGTGGTGGTCGCCACCATGCCGCTGCTGCGCGCCAAGGAACTGGCCTTCATGATCGAGAAGGCCCGCGTTCGCGTCGCCATCTGCGACGCCCGGCTGCTGCCTGATCTGGAGACGGCGCGAACCCAGGCCCCGGTGCTGGAGCACATCGTGGCCTTCGGCGGTGGCACCGATTCCGACCTCGAGGCCCGCATGGACATGGCGCCGGGCGGCTTCGCGCCGGTCGACACGGCGGCGGAGGATATCTGCCTGATCGGCTTCACCTCCGGCACCACCGGGGTGCCGAAGGGCACGATGCACAACCACCGCGACCTGCTGGCGATCTGCGACGCCTATTCCCGCCAGGTGCTGCAGCCGAACGAGTCCGACCGCTTCATCGGCAGCCCGCCTCTGGCCTTCACCTTCGGGCTGGGCGGGCTGGTGCTGTTCCCGATGCGGGCCGGCGCCTCCACCGTGCTGCTGGAGCGCGCGTCGCCGGCGGAGCTGCTGGACGGCATCGAGCGCTTCCGCCCGACCATCTGCTTCACCGCCCCCACCGCATACCGCGCCATGCTGGCGCAGCGGCCGGGGCGCGGCCTGACCAGCCTGCGCCGCTGCGTCTCGGCCGGCGAGGCGCTGCCCGCCGCCACCTTCGAGGCCTGGCGCGACGCCACCGGCATCGAGATCACCGAGGGCATCGGCGCCACCGAGATGCTGCACATCTTCATCGCCTCCCGCCCCGGCGCGGTGCGGCCGGGATCGACCGGCACGGTGGTGCCGGGCTATGAGGCGAAGATCGTCGACGACGATTTCAACGAGGTTCCGGCGGGCCAGGCCGGGCGGCTGGCGGTGCGCGGCCCGACCGGCTGCCGCTACCTCGCCGACGACCGCCAGCGCGCCTATGTCCAGGACGGCTGGAACCTGACCGGCGACACCTATCGCCGCGATGCCGACGGCTATTTCTGGTACCAGGCGCGGTCGGACGACATGATCGTCTCCTCCGGCTACAACATCGCCGGGCCGGAGGTGGAGAACGCGCTGCTGACCCATCCGGCGGTGCAGGAATGCGGCGTGGTCGGCGTGCCCGACCCGGACCGCGGCCAGGTCGTGAAGGCCTATGTCGTGCTGAAGCCCGGCCACGCGCCCGACGCCGCGACCCGCAAGGCGCTGCAGGACCATGTGAAGGCCGAGATCGCGCCCTACAAATACCCCCGCGCGGTCGAGTTCCTGGAGCGGCTGCCGCGCACCGAGACCGGCAAGCTGCAGCGCTTCCAGCTGCGCCGCATGGCCACCGAAGCTCCAGCGAAGGTCTCATGAACGACACCCGCCGCGCCCCGCTCCCTGCCGGCGACCTGCCGGCCGCAGCTTTCACCGCCCGGCAGCCGATCCGGTTCGAGCATTGCGACACCGCCGGCATCGTCTTCTTCGCCCGCTACTTCACCATGATGCAGGGCGCGGTGGAGGAATGGTTCGCGGCCGAGCTGGGCCTCGACTATGCCGACATCATCCAGCACCACCGGGTCGGCCTCGGCTATGTCCGGGCCGAATGCGATTACGTGAAGCCGGCGCGGCTGGGCGATGTGTTGAGCCTGACCCTGCTGGTCGAGCGGGTCGGCCGCAGCTCGATCGGCCTGGCCTTTCACGGCCATCGCGTCGGCGAGCCGGTGCTGGTGGGGCGGCTGGTGCTGGTGACCACGGATATCAACGAGACGGCGTCGATCCCGATCCCGGCGGACATCCGGGACGCGGTGGACTCCTATCAGCGGAGATGCGCGACGTGACGATGATCGATCAGCCGGCCGCTGACGGCCTGGTGACGCTGCAGCCGGAAGGCTGGCCGGCGCCGAAGGGCTATGCCAACGGTATGATGGGGCGCGGCCAGGTGGTCTTCGTCGGCGGCCAGATCGGCTGGGATGCGGAAGGCCGCTTCGCCGACGGCATGGTCGGCCAGATCGCCCAGGCGCTGCGCAACATCCTGGCGGTGCTGGCCGCGGCCGGCGCCGGCCCGCAGCACATCGCCCGGCTGACCTGGTATGTCACCGACATGGAGGCCTACCGCGCCAACCTGAAGCCGCTCGGCCGCGCCTATCGCGAGGTGATGGGCGCGCATTACCCGGCGATGGCGGTGATGCGGGTGGTCGAGCTGGTGGAGCGCGAGGCGCTGGTCGAGATCGAAGCCACCGCCGTGCTGCCGGAGTGATGGGGATGGCCGCCCTCCGCTATGGCGACCCGGACTGGTGCGAGCGGGAGTACAACCCGCGGGTCACCGTGCCGGACATGGCCGTCGTCTTCGGCCGCTGGCTCGAGACCGCCGCGGCGACGCGGGCGCGGCTGCCGCACCAGACGGGCATCGCTTATGGCGCGGATCCGCGCGAGACGCTGGACCTGTTTCGGGCCGACCGGCCGCGCGGCGCCGTGGTGTTCATCCATGGCGGCTACTGGCGTGCCTCCTCCAAAGACGAGGTGTCTTGGGCCGCCGCGGCGCTGGTGCCGGCCGGCTTCACCACGGTGGTGCTGAACTATCCGCTGTGCCCGCAGACCACGGTCGCCGGCATCGCCGAAAGCTGCCGCCGGGCCATCGCCTTCGCCTGGACCACTCTGCTGGGCGAGGCCGAGCGGCGCTGCCTGATCGTCAGCGGCCATTCCGCCGGCGGCTACCTGACGGCATCGATGCTGGCGACCGACTGGCCGGTGCGCGGCCTGCCMGTGGCGCCCTTCGCCGGCGGCCTGTCGATCTCCGGCGTGTTCGACCTGCGGCCGCTGCTGCGCACCAGCATGAACGAGCTGATCCGCCTGACGCCGGAGCAGGCCTCTGGCTGGAGCCTGCACGAGACGCCGCAGCCGGCGTCGGGCGCGCCGCTGGAACTGCTGGTCGGCGGCGACGAGCCGGCGGAGTTCCACCGCCAGTCGGCGCTGATGGCGGCGGCCTGGCCGGGCCTCGCCCGCGCGCCGACCGCGGTGCCGGGCCGGCACCATTTCGACGTGGTCGAGCAGATCGGCCATCACGGCAACCCGGTCTTCGACGCGGTGCTGCGGCTGGCGCGCTAACTGGAGATCGGCTGATCGCCGCTCATGTCAGGAAACGGTCCTCCTGACCCGGCACCGGCAGCATGCAGCTGTCGCTGCGGCCGAACAGGCGCAGGCGGTTGCGCGCCAGCAGCCCATACAGCCGTTCGCGCCAGCCGAAGGGCAGGACCAGCAGCGCCGACACGAGCGACCAGGGGAAGCCGAGGCCGAGCGCGGTCCGGATCACGCTTTCCGACTTCAGCCAGGCGACGCCGTCGGCCAGCAGGATGTTGGTCTCGAAATCCTCGGGGTCGAGCCCGTAATGGACATACAGCGCGCGGCCGGTGCGGGACTGCGCCGGCAGCAGCCGGAACCGCTTCGCCGTGTCGTGCTTCAGGATGAACCGGGCCCAGCCGGAGCACAGGACGCAATGGCCGTCGAAGATGATCACCGGTCGGTCGTCGGGGAAGGCCGGCACCGCCGGATCTTGCCGCCAGCTATAAGGTTCGCGCTCGATCATGCCGCTCCGGCCCGCCTGATTGCTGCCGGGTAGAAAGGCTAGGGCATCGGCCGGGCGGGCGCGCTGCGGCGGATTGTCGGCGGATCAAGGCGAGGCGGACTGGACGATATTTCCTTGATCCGAAGCGGAAGGACGGGTCGACTATCCGCAAAACTGATCGGGAGGACTGCATGGCGACGTCGCTGGCCGATTATGTCCGCCAGATGGCCCGCAACAACGCCTGGGCCAATGCCCGGCTGCACGCGGCCTGCCTGCGGTTGACGCCGGAGGAGTTCGCGGCGCCGCGCACCGGCTTCTTCCCGTCGCTGCGGCGGACCCTGAACCACATCCTGATCGTCGATCGTTCCTACCTGGCCGATCTGACGGGCGCCGGCCGGCGCTATCCGGTCGACCCGGTCCCCTATCCCGATGCGGTCGACCTGGCCGCGGCCCAAGCCCGGATCGACCGCGATCTGGTGGAATTCTGCGACGGGCTGGACGAGGCCGGCCTCGACCGGGTGGTACCGATCGACCGCCGCGACGGGGTCGCCTATCGCGAGACGGTCAGCGCCATCCTGGCGCACCTGTTCCAGCATCAGATCCACCATCGCGGCCAGGCCCATGCCATGCTGTCCGGCACCCGGGTGGCGCCGCCGCAGCTCGACGAGTTCTTCCTCGCCTCCGACGCGCCGCGGCGCGAGGCCGAGCTGAGGCGGTTGGGGCTGGAGCGGCGATAGGCCGGATCAGGCGCTGGCGTCCCGGCCCAGCTGCGCCTCGACCAGCGCCTCGGCGGCCCAGACGATGGCGCGGCCGGGGCCGGCGCGGCCGGGCAGGGTCTGGCTGATCGCATAGGCGCCCTCGACCAGCAGCACCAGCCCGTCGGCCAGCGACTGGGGATCGGGCGCGCCGAGCGCCTCGGCCAGGCGCAGCATCCGGCGGCGCAGCTCGCGCTTGTTCTCCTCCGACACGCGGCGGCCGGGGTGGCTCGGCTCCGGGAACTCGGTGGCGTCGTTGGTGAAGGGGCAGCCGCGATAATCCGGTGCGGTGGTGCGGTCGGCCAGGTACTCCATCATCGCCCGCAGCTGCGCCCGCGGATCGCCCTCATGCTTGGCGAAGGCGCGATCCCAGCGCTGCCAATAGGCGGCATTGCGATCCTCGAGATAGGCGACGATCAGGTCGTCCTTCGACGGGAAGGCGCGGTACAGGCTGATCTTCGCCACCCCCGCCTCCTTGGCGATCGCGTCGACCCCGACCGCGCGGATGCCCTGGCGGTAGAAGAGGTCGTCGGCCGCTGCGAAGATCCGGTCGCGCGCCCGCTTCGGCGCAGCCTCGGGGATCGGGGTGGTGCTCGTCTCCGTCATCGCGGAACCCTTGACATGTAACCGATCGGTTCGTACCTCTTCACAACCGACGAACCGATCGGTTACATTTGGGCCTGAGCGCGGCCTTTGTCCACCCGGATCCGGAAAGGGATCATCGATGACCGCCCTTGTCGCGCGCCTGCTGTCAGGCCGAGCGCATTACGGTTGGATCGCCGCGGCGGTCGCCTTCTTCGTACTGCTCGCCGCCGCCGGCGTCCGGGCCACGCCCAGCGTGCTGATCGTGCCGCTGGAGCAGGCCTTCGGCTGGAGCCGCGAGACCATCTCCTTCGCCATCGGCGTGAACATCTTTCTCTACGGCCTGATGGGACCCTTCGCCGCGGCGGCGATGCAGCGCTTCGGCATCCGCCCGGTGATCATCTTCGCCCTGGCAGTGCTGGCCGCCGCCGTGTCCGGCTCGACGCTGGTCACGCAGGAATGGCAGCTGGTGCTGACCTGGGGCCTGTTCGTCGGCTTCGGCAGCGGCATCGCCGCGATGGTGTTCGGCGCCACCATCGTCAACCGTTGGTTCCAGGAGCGGCGCGGCCTGGTCATGGGCCTGCTGACCGCCAGCACCGCCACCGGGTCGCTGGTGTTCCTGCCGATCCTGGCCGCGGTGGCCGAGAATTACGGCTGGCAGTCGGTGGCCTGGGTGGTGGCCGGTGCGGTCGCGGCGATGATTCCGGTGGTCTTCCTGCTGCTGCCGGAGCGGCCGCAGGATGTCGGCCTGTCGCGGCTGGGCGAGGCGCCGGGCGCGGCGCCTGCGGTGGCCACCGGCAACCCGATCCTCACCGCCTTCCGCATCCTCGGCCGGGCCTCGAAGAAGCGCGACTTCTGGCTGCTGGCCGGCAGCTTCTTCGTCTGCGGCCTGACCACCAACGGGCTGATCGGCACCCATCTGATCGCCGCCTGCATGGACCAGGGCATTCCGGCCACCACCGGCGCCGGCCTCCTGGCCGCCATGGGCATCTTCGACCTGATCGGCACCACCGCCTCGGGCTGGCTGTCGGATCGCTATTCCAGCCGCAAGCTGCTGTTCTGGTATTACGGGCTGCGCGGCCTGTCGCTGATCTACCTGCCCTTCTCCGGCTTCAGCTTCTACGGCCTGTCGGTCTTCGCCGTGTTCTACGGCCTCGACTGGATCGCCACCGTGCCGCCGACGTTGAAGCTGACCAACGACGCCTTCGGCAAGGACGACGCGCCGGTGGTGTTCGGCTGGATCGCCGCGTCGCACCAGGTCGGGGCCGCCACCGCCGCCTTCGGCGCCGGAGTGGTCCGCACCGCCATGGACGGCTATCTCCTGGCCTTCCTGGTCGCCGGGGTGATCTGCGTCGGCACCGCCTTCATGGTGCTGGCGATCGGCCGCGGCCAGCGCCCGGCCACGGGCCGGCTGGTCGAAGCCACCGCCTGATCCGGGCCGCCGGGGCGGGGGAAGCCCTGTCCCGGCGGTTCGAGGGGTGGTCATCCGCCGCGGCCCGCGGCAGTCTCTCCGGCAACGAATCGGTGTTCGGGGAGAGGCTTCATGGCGGACAACTGCGCCCAGGCGATCATCGACGCCTTTACCCGCAGCGGCGTGGACACCGCCTTCGGCATCCCCGGCGTGCACACGCTCGAACTATACCGCGCCCTCGGCCGCAACGGGCTGCGCCATGTCGCCGTGCGGCACGAGCAGGGGGCGGCCTTCATGGCCGACGGCCATGCCCGGGCCAGCGGCCGCCCGGCGATCTGCGTGCTGATCACCGGCCCCGGCCTGCTCAACGCCGCCACCGGCATCGGCCAGGCCTATTCCGACAGCGTGCCGATGGTGGTGCTGTCCACCGTCAACGCCCGCCCGGATCTCGGCCTCGGCCGCGGCGAGCTGCACGAGATGCGCAACCAGCGCCTGGCGATGGAGGGGCTGGTCGCCTCCGCCCTCACCGTGATCGATCCGTCCCAGGCCCGCGCCGTGGCCGATCTCAGCCTGGCCCGGATGAGTCTGGGCCGGCCGCGGCCGGTCTATATCGAGCTGCCGCTCGACATCGCCACGGCCGAGGCGCCCGCGGATGCCGGCGGGTTGCCGGCGCTGCCGCTGCCGGCCCCGAACCCGGCGGCGCTGGTCCAGGCGGCCGAGTTGCTGCGCGGCGCCGAGCGGCCGCTGATCCTGCTCGGCGGCGGTGCGGTCGGGGCGTCTGCCGCGGCCCGGCGCCTGGCGGCGAGCCTGGGCGCCGTCGTCGCCTGCTCGATMGCCGGCAAGGGAATCGTGCCCGACGACGATCCGCATTCGATCGGCTCGCGCATCGGCACGGGCGAGGGGCAGCGGCTGATCGGCGAGGCCGATGTCGTGCTCGCCGTCGGCACCGAGCTGGCGCTGAACGACCGTTGGTCGCCGCTGCGCCTGCCGGCCGCGCTGATCCGGGTCGACCTCGACCCCGACGTTCTGGTGCGCGATCACCGGCCGGCGGTGCCGCTGCTCTGCGACGCCGGGCAGGCGCTGGAGGGGCTGGCCGCGGCGCTGTCCGACCTGCGCGGCCGTGCCGTCTGGGCTGGCGACCTCGGGCCGGTGCGGCAGGCCGCTGACACGGCTGAGTTCGGCGACAAGCCCGGCCATCTGGCGTTCCTGGCCACGCTGCGCGACGCGCTGCCGGACGACGCGGTGGTGGTCTCGGACATGACCCAGATCGCCTATACCGGCAATGTCGTGTTCCCGGCGCGGCAGCCGCGCGGCTGGCTGCACCCGGTCGGCTTCGGCACGCTGGGCTATGCCCTGCCGGCGGCGATCGGGGCCAAGCTGGCGCGGCCGGATGCGCAGGTGGTGGCGCTGGCCGGCGACTACGGGCTCGGCTTCACCTGCCAGGAGCTGGGGACGGCCGCCGATCTCGGTCTCGGCCTGCCGGTCGTGGTCTGGAACAACCGCGGCCTGGGCCAGATCGCCTATGGCATGGACAAGGCCGGGATCGATCGGCTGGGCGTCGACATCGACCCGCCGGCCTTCGACGCCATGGCCGCGACCTATGGCTGCGGCTATGCCGCGGTCGACGACCCGCGCCACCTGCCGCAGCGCCTGGCCGCCGCCTTCGAGGACAGCAAGCCGACCCTGATCGAGGTCGCGGCCGGATAGGAACCAGCCTTCGCCGCCGGCCGTTCCCCGAATAGATGGTCCGCGTCCCGCGGCCGTCCATCTGACCAGGGAGAGCGGCATGACCGAACGTCTCGACGGACGCAGGATCGCCGTGCTCGTCGCCCACGGCTTCGAGCAGGTGGAGATGACCGAGCCGGTCAAGGCCTTGAAGCAGGCCGGCGCCAGGGTCGACATCGTCAGCCCGGAAGCCGTGCAGGTGACCGGCCACAAGCATCTCGACAAGGGCGACAGCTTCCCGGTCGACGTGCCGCTCGATCAGGCCGCGTCCGAGGGCTATGACGGCCTGCTGATCCCGGGCGGCGTGCACAGCCCGGACCGGCTGCGCACCGACAAGAAGGCGCTCAGCTTCGTCCGCGCCTTCTTCGAAGCCGGCAAGCCGGTGGCGGCGATCTGCCATGGGCCGCAGCTGCTGATCAGCGCCGGGGTGGTCGAGAACTGCGAGATGACCGGGTACAAGGCGATCCAGATCGATCTGCGCAATGCCGGCGCCACGGTCTATGACCGCGAGGTGGTGGTCGACCAGGGCGTGGTCACCAGCCGGTCGCCGGACGACCTCCCGGCCTTCAACGCCAGGATGGTCGAGGAATTCGCCGAGGGCGAGCACAGCGGCCGGATGGCCGGCTGAGAGGCCGTGCATTGCCTCTCCCGCTTGCGAGAACCTGTTCAGAACAGCGATCCATCCCTTTGCCGTCATTCCCGCGAAAGCGGGAATCTCCTTCCGGTCAAAGCGTGACGAGATCCCCGCTTTCGCGGGGATGACGGGTTGGGGAATTCTGAAACGCCCTGGCATGCGGGGAACACCACGCACACGGCTCCGGCCACGGCGACCGGTGCTCCGGTCAGCCGTGCCGGTGGATGTGGGCGAGCATCTGCAGGTGGTCTGCCAGGCGTTGCGCTCGTTGTCCTGGCGGCGGCGTTCGGCTCGTCCGACATCGGCCGATCAGGGCGGGCCGCGGGGGCGGAGCGGGATCGGGCGCGGCCGTGGCGGGCGGGCCGGTGGCGGTGGCCGGCCGATCGTCCCCGGGCGCCGGGACGAGTTCCCGGTTCCGGTTGAAGACTCGCCGGTGGCGAGGGTGTGCATGCGGCGCCCGCCCTTCGGGCCGGCGCCTGAATCATCAGTCCCGGACTTCGTCGCGGCGGCAGGCCCACCGGCCGGAGGAGTCCCGGAGGGCGGGAGGCCGAGGGCCCGGCACAGGCTGGCGATCAGGGCCTCGATCGGCAGGGCGGTGTCGGCGAGGTCGACGTCGATGCGCTCGTCCTCGGTCAGTTTTTCGCGGAGCTCGGCGGTCAGCCGCTCCTGGGCGTCGGCGTCGGGAACCGCGGCGATGGCGGCGGCGACGCCCTGGGCGATGGCTTGGCGCCGATCGTCCTTCTCGTCCTGCCGGGTCTTCCGCCGGGCTTCGGCCTCGCGCTGGGCCTGCTCCCGCTGCTGGCGCAGCCTGGCCTTGAGCGCGATGGCGCGGCGGATGCCGAGGAACAGGCTGCTGAAGCGGGTCTCGGCGTCCCCGGCGCGATCCAGATCGCCAGCCGTGAGGGCGGCGAGGGCCAGGGCGTGAAAGCCGCGGGCCAACTCCTCCGCGAGCGCCATCAGCTCGGTCAGCATCGCGGCGTCGGCCTCGATCGCACCCGGCCACCGGCGCAGCTTGAGCGCGACGGCGCGGCGGATGGCGAGGAAGAGAGTGCTGAAGCGGCTTTCGGCCTTGCCGGCGCGGTCGAGATCGCCGGCTGCAAGGGCGGCGATCGCCTCGGACTGTAAGGTCCGGGCCAGCTCCAAAGCGAGCTTGGTCAGCCCGGACAGCAGCTCGGTCTCCCGCTCGTCCGTGGACGGCGAAGCGGCGGAGGGAGTCTCGGCTGAGGAGGGATCGACCATTCCTGAATTAGAACAAAAGAAGAACATATAGTCAAGAGGAATCACCTCCCGATTGAATCATCATGGCAAGGTCGGGGCTATCCGACCTCTCCCGCCCCGTGAGAACAACCCCCAAAAGTCGTCATCCCCGCGCAAGCGGGGATCTCGTAACGCTTTGACCGGAAAGAGATTCCCGCTTCCGCGGGAATGACGATGAGAGGAGAGGTCGCTGTTGTGAGAAGGTCCCGCCCCGCGGGAGAGGCAATATGAGAACTATCGCTGCCGTTCGCGGCGGATTGCAGCGAGGCGCGCGGCCACGGCAGGGTCGGCCAGCGCCTCGCCGGCCGGCCGGTCCAGCCGCCGGCGCCAGTTCGGGTATTCGTCGATCGTGCCGGGCAGGTTCGGTTGCTGCTCCAGCCCCAGCACATCCTCCAGCGGCACCAGCGCCAGCCGCGACGGGCTGCGGGCGACGAAGCGCAGCGCCGCATCGACCACCGGGCCGGCTTCTTCCGGCACCGGACCGGCGCCGATTGCCTGCCACAACCGGCCGCGGTCGGCCGCGCGCTGCGCCCTCTCCGCCGCGCCGCCATCCTCGTATTGGCCGAGTTCCGCCCGCGCGGCGATGTCGGTGTTGCGCCACCAGCCGGCTACCGGCGGCAGGTCGTGGGTCGAGCTCATGGCCACCGCTCCGGCGTCCCAGCGCTCGACCGGCTTGAAGCCGTCGCCGTCGCGCTCGAACGGCAGCACCCGCATGCCCGCGACACCATGGTCTGCCAGCGTGTCGGCGAAGCCCCAGGGCAGGGTGCCAAGGTCCTCGCCGATCACCACGGCACGATGGCGATGCGATTCCAGCGCCACCAGGCGCAGCAGGTCCTCCACCGGATAGGTCAGATAGGCGCCCTCGGTCGGCGACATCCCGTCCGGCACCAGCCACAGCCGGGCCAAGCCCATGACATGGTCGATGCGGATGCCGCCGGCATGGCGCAGCGTCGCCCGCAGCGTGTCCAGGAACGGGGCGAAGCCGGTCTCGACCATCGCCCGCGGCGAGATCGCCGCGAGCATCCAATTCTGGCCATCGGCGTTGAAGGCGTCGGGCGGCGACCCGATGCTGGCGCCGCCCAGCACGTCGGACGGGCGGCTCCAGGCATGGCTGCCGGTGGCGTCCATGCCGACGGCCAGATCGGCGATCAGGCCGATGCGCAGCCCGGCCGAGCGGGCCCCGGCCTGGGCGGCGGAAAAGGCGCGGTCGGCCAGCCACTGCAGGAACAGGTGGAAGCGGACCTCGCGGTCATGCGCCACCGCGAACTCCGCCACCGCGGCGCCGGCGGGTTCGCGCAGCGCCGCCGGCCAGCGGCGCCAGTCGCGGTCGGTGGGATCGGCGGCCAGGCGGGCGGCCTGCAGCGCCTCGAACCGGGCATGGTCCTGCAGCAGGTCTCCGCCGGCCTGCACGAAGCCGGCGAAATCCTCGGCCAGACCGCTGCCAACGGCGGGGTCGAAGCCGTCGAACAGGGCCCGGAACAGCGCCAGCTTGGCCCGCGCCGCCTCCGGCCAGTCGATCAGCGCCGCGGCCTCGGCCTGCCGCATCACCTCGGCGACGCCGGCCGTCCGGATGGCGGCGTCGACCCGGCCCTGGCCGAACAGCGCGGCGGGATCGGCCAGCAGCGGATTCAGGAACAGGCGGCTGGACGGGGAGTAGGGGCCGAAGCGCTCCGGCTCGGCCGTGAACAGGGCGTGGGTCGGGCTCAGCGCCAGCGCGTCGGCACCGGCGCGGCCGGCCGCCCGGGCCAGATCGGCGATGCCGCGGCTGTCGCCGATGCCGCCGTCGCCAAGTCCATCGGAACCATTCCGCCGCAGCCCGTAGATCTGCGCCGCCAAGCCCCACATCCGGCCGCCGCGGGCGACCTGGTCCAGGCCGAAGCAGCGCGGCGGTGCCACCGCAAGAGTGATCTCGCGGTCGCGCAGCTGCAGCCGGTGATAGCCGGCCCGGTCGATCGGCGGCACCCAGCAGCGTCCGTCATCGCCCGGATATACGGTGATCTCGGCTCGCTCCCCCGTCTCCAGGACCAGGATGGCGGCGCCGGTGCCTGCCGCTGGCGACAGGGGGATCGACTGGCCGGTCACACCGGTGACCAGCGGCGGCACGGAAACGGCCGGCTCGTCGGCACCGATCAGCGCCAGCAGCCGCTCCAGCGTCTCCGGCGCCACGCTGCGGGTCTGGCCGGTGACGTCGGTCCAGTCGGGCGCGATGCCGGCCCGGCGGGCCCGGTCGCGCAGGGCGTCCGCGAGATCCAAGAGCAAGACCCTTCCATTGAGCGCGCCGGTCCGATGGCACGGCCGTGATCATATGGAGCCGGATCTCGGATGGGAAAGGCTATGCCGGGGGAAACGGTCCCTCGGACTCAAAATCCCGCGTCCGCAGCGGCGCCTGGCGCCGTGCGGAGCACGGGATCGAAACCATCGGCCGCGGCCCGGAAGGGCCCGGCCTCCCGATATGGCGGATCAGGCCAGGGTCAGCGAGCGCGGCATCGCCACGCTGCGGGTGCGGCGGCGCTCCACCACCACGGCGCTGCCGGTGTTCGACCGGATGGTCGAGGTGATGCGCAGGGTCGACTTCTTCGCCATCTCCGCCGCCTGGGCGTCGGCCGCGGCGCGCACGTCGTCCAGCGACTGGCCGCTCAGCTCGGCGGCGATCTGCAGCCGCTCCTCGAAGTCGGCGGTCAGCCCTTCGGCGGCATACAGCGCGTCTTCCATCGTCGGCAGTTCGCGCTTGGTGACGTAGCGGACATTCTTGACGGCAGGCATGGATCGCTCCCGTAAACCTTCACCTGTTGGGTCGGATCATTCGATCACGGCCTCGTGTCGGAAGGCCGGTCAAATGCCCGTAAAATGTGGTCCAAAGAGGGCGGGACCAAGCCGCCCATCGGGCGTCGCCTCGTCTCTCTGCACCTTGATGAGAATAATCATACGATATTGCGGTGCAACATAGATCTGCAGGAAATGCTGCGGTGCAATGCAGTCGGCGAGGGGCTCGGCCACCTTTTCGAAGTTTGTCGACAAATTAAATACAATTGGTATTCTGGGTCGGCCGCAAGCGGATCGGCGGCGGAAACACAAGGGATGCAGAGCGATGGCGGGGCAGCGCTGGACCGGGGTCTACACGGCGATCACCACCAAGATGGATGCGCGGCAGGAGGTCGACCTGGCCGGGGTGCGCGCGGATGTCGCGTTCCAGATCGAGGCCGGGGTCGACGGCATCATCTGCTGCGGCTCGATCGGCGAGGCCAGCACCCTGACCGCCGACGAGAAGATGGCGATCGCCGGCGCGGTCAAGGAAACGGCGGGCGGCCGCCCGGTGCTGCTGACCGTGGCCGAGGATTCGACCCGGGCCGCGGCGGCGCTGGCGGAACGGGCCGCGGCCGCCGGGATGGACGGGCTGATGCTGCTGCCGGCGATGCGCTACGTCTCCGACCGGCGCGAGACGATCCAGCATTTCCGCACCGTGGCGCGCTCGTCCGGCCTGCCGATCATGGTCTACAACAACCCGATCGCCTATTCGGTCGACGTCACGCCGGAGATGTTCGCCGAGATGGCGGACGAGAAGAACTTCGTCGCGATCAAGGAATCCTCGGGCGACGTCCGCCGCATCACCGATATCCTGAATACGGTCGGCAACCGCTACGACATCTTCACCGGCGTCGACGACCTGGCGCTGGAAAGCCTGATGCTGGGCGCGGTCGGCTGGGTCGCCGGCCTGGTCTGCGCCTTCCCGCGCGAGACGGTGGCAATCCACAAGCTGGTCGCGGCCGGCCGGATCCCCGAGGCGCTCGAGATCTACCGCTGGTTCATGCCGCTGCTGCACCTCGACGTGTCGCTGCGCTTCGTCCAGAACGTCAAGTTGGCCGAGGCGATCGTGCGCGGCACCTCGACCGTGGTGCGCCAGCCGCGGCTGGAACTGCAGGGGGCCGAGCGCGACCGGGTCGAAACCATCGTCCGCACCGCCCTGGCCAAGCGCCCGGACCTGGCGAAGTACGGGGTCTAGCCGGCGCGGAGGAGCCGGAGGCGATCGGGGTCTGCCGGATCCCGATCGACGACCTGGACCGGCGGCCAGGCCCATTGCCAGACGCCGATGCCTGGCGTGCGGGTGAACCGGATCGGCCCGCGGGTGCCGTCGACGGCGATGCGGGGCCAGGATCCAGCGATGCGCGCCCGGTCCGCGCCAGACGAGCGCAGCGCATCGGCGAGGACGGCGATCGTGTCGTAGCCCTCGAAGGCGACGAAGGAGGGCGCTGCGGCCAGCCGCTCCCGCAGGGTTGTCTCGACCCGGGCGCCAAGTGGGCCCAGGCGCTCGGGCCGGTAGCGCAGGAACGGGATTCCGGCGCCGTCCTCGCCCAGCAGCGCCGCCCATTCGGCGAATTCCGGCTGCCCGGCCGGAGCCCCGATCAGGAGCCCGGCGAGGCGCGGGTCGCGGCGGACGGATTTGACGATCGACGCCACCGGCTCCGGGTGGCCGACCAGGAGAAGCAGGGCGGTCGCGCGGTTGTCGACGAGCGCGTCGTTCACTGCCTCGGGGGCGAGCGCGCCCATGTCGAGCTCGATGACGGTGCCGCCGCGTGGCACGAGGTGGTCCCGCAGGATGCGGGTGCCGGAGGCCCAGTAGACGCTCGGCTGGGCCGCGACGGCGATCCGGCTGTGGCCCGCGCCGAGAAGGAAGTCCGCATAGATTCGCCAGCCATGGGACTGTGCCGGGGCGAGGCGCGCGACCCAGTCCGTCGGCTGCCCGGTCAACGCGTCGAGAACCGCCGACGAGCAGAGGAATGGCAGGCCGAGGGCGTCGGCCCGGGCCGCGGCGGCGCGGGCGACGACGCTGTGATACTCCCCCGCCAGGGCCGCCACGCCCAGGCGATCCAGCTCATCCACGGCCGCCGCGGCCCTCTGGGAATCGGCCGCGGTGTCGCGGACCACCAGCTCGAGCGGTTTTCCGCCGATCCCGCCGGACTCATTGACGTCGCGAACGGCCAGCCCGAACCCGGCGAGCAGGTGCCGGCCCGCCTCGACCCAGCCGGGCCGGGTCAGCGGCACCAGGGCGCCGATCCGGATGGCCGACTCGTCGGTCCGCTCCGCTCCAGGAGTCATGCGTCGGCTTCCTCTCCCTGTCATGCCCGGGCTGGACCCGGGCATCCAGAGATGTCGATGCCGCTCTGGGTGGCCCTGGATCGCCGGGTCAAGCCCGGCGATGACATTATAAATCGAACTCCACGCCGCCAACCCAACCTACGCCTAACGTCGGGGGCCTCAGCCCGGCTCGCCTTCCAGCACCAGCACATCGTCCCGGCCGAAGGTGACGGTGACCGGCTGGCCGCGCTCGGGCGGGGCCAGGCTTGGGCTGTTGAAGGTGTCGAGCGACACCGCGCTCTCCTGGAAGCGGACGCGGACCCGCACCACCGCGCCGAGGAAGTTCACATCCTCGATCGTGCCCTGCATGCGGTTGCGGTCGTCGCCGCGATCCTCGGTCGACCCGGCCAGGGCGATCGCCTCCGGCCGCAGCGCGACCGAGCGGATCTCGCCGTCCTTGCCGCCGGCGACGCCGCGGGCGGCGACAATGTCCTGGCCGTCGATCCGGATCCGGCCGCTCGCGGCGTCGACCACCTGGGCGCGCAGGGTGTTCAGCGTGCCGACGAAGGAGGCGACGAAGCGGGTACGCGGATAGTTGTAGACCTCGAACGGCGTGCCGACCTGCTCGGCATAGCCCTCGTTCATCACCACGATCCGGTCCGACATCGACAGGGCTTCTTCCTGGTCGTGCGTGACGAAGATGGTGGTGATGCCCAGCTCGCGCTGCAGCGCCTTGATCTCGCCGCGCAGCGAGACCCGGATCTTGGCGTCCAGCGCCGACAGCGGCTCGTCCAGCAGCAGCACCTGCGGCTTGTTCGCCAGCGCCCGGGCCAGGGCGACGCGCTGCTGCTGCCCGCCGGACAGCTGGTAGGGGTAGCGGTCGGCGAGGTGCGGCAGCTTGATCAGCTCCAGCATCTCCTTGACCCGCTGGGCGATCTCCGCGGCCGGCTTCTTCAGGACCTTCAGGCCGAAGGCGACGTTGTCCGCCACCGTCATGTTCGGGAACAGCGCATAGGCCTGGAACACCATGCCGACATTGCGCTGGTTGGGCCTCAGGCGGGTGACGTCGCGGCCGTCGACCCGGATCGACCCGCCGGTCGGGATCTCGAAGCCTGCCACCATGCGCAAGGTCGTGGTCTTGCCGCAGCCGGAGGGGCCGAGGAAGGAGATGAACTCGCCGCGCTTCACCGCCAGGTCGAAATTATGGACCACGGTGTTCTGGCCATAGCTCTTGCGCAGGCCGCTGATCTCGAGGAAGTCCGTGTCCATCACTTCACCTGGCTGCGGCGCAATTGAATGGTTCATCGTGTGGCCGCCGAGGAGCCGCGGCGGCCGCGGCCGAAGATCTGCAGCAGGCCCATGCAGGCCCAGGTGACGACGAAGGCGATGATCGCCAGCGCCGCCGGCTCATAGGCGCGGTTGGCGCCGACCAGCTGCAGGTAGGGGCCGAAGGCCGGCCGGTTCAGCAGGCTGGCGAAGGTGAACTCGCCGATGACGATGGCGAAGGTCAGGAAGGCGCCGCTCAGCACCGCCGAGCGGACATTCGGCAGGATCACCCGGAACAGGATCCGGGACCGGCCGGCGCCCAGGCATTCGGCCGCCTCGGTCAGGGTGCGCACGTCGATCGCCTGCAGCCCGGTGTCGACCGCCCGGTACATGTAGGGCAGCGCCAGGGTGACATAGCCGAAGGTCAGCAGCAGGTCGGTGCCGCGCTCGCTGCCCAAGAGCGGCAGGATTGAGGAGGTGTTGAACAGCTGGACATAGCCGAACACCAGCACGATCGCCGGGATCACCAGCGGCAGCAGGGTGATGAACTCGATCACCGGGCGCAGCCGCGGCAGGCGCAGCCGCACCCAATAGGCGGTCGGCACCACCAGCAGCACGCCGACCACGATGGTCGCCAGCGCCAGCACGCAGGAATAAAGGAAGCTGGCCTGGAAGCCGGGGTCGGCCAGGACGATGCGGTAGGCGTCGAGGCTGTATTCGCCGCGTCGCATGCGCAGCGAGAACTCCAGCGTGCCGATCAGCGGCACGATGAAATACAGCGCGCCGATGATCAGGGCGATCCAGGCGCCGATGCGGTTCTGCTTCATCGCAGCCACCGCTCGCTGCGGGCGCGGAGGATCATGTAGAGGCCGTTGGACAGGCCGGTGATCAGGATCATGCCGAGCGCCAGGGCGTAGCCGAGATTGGGGTTGTGCAGCACGTCGCCGCGGATCTGCGCGTAGAGCAGGATCGGCACGATGTTCAGCGAGCTGCCGGTCAGCGCATAGGCGGTGGCGATGGCGCCGAAGGCGTTGGCGAACAGCAGCAGCGTGGTGCCGACGATGCTGGGCCACAGGATCGGCAGCGCCACCATGCGCCAGTACTGCGAGGTCGAGGCGCCGAGGATGGAAGAGGCTTCGCGCCATTCCCGCTTCAGCCCGTCCAGCGCCGGCGCCAGGATCAGCACCATCAGCGGGATCTGGAAGTACAGATAGGTCAGCGTCAGGCCCCAGAAGCTCAGCAGGTTGAAGCCGGTCTGGTACAGCCGGAAGCCCAGCACGGGGCTGACGAAGGTGTCGAACAGGATCGTCACCAGGCCGAGCCGCCCGAGGGTGGAGATGAAGGCGAAGGCCAGCGGCACGCCGGCGAAGTTCGAGGCGACGCCGCAGAAGGTCATCAGCGTCGGCCGGATCCAGCCCGGCAGCCCGCCCATCACCACGGCATAGGCCAGGAAGAAGCCGATCAGGGCGCCGAGCAGGGCGGAGGCGAGGCTGACCCGGATCGAGATCCAATAGGCGTCGACGATCGACTGCTGGAACAGGTCGCCGATGTTCTTGAGGGTGAACGACCCGTCCGGCGTCTGGAAGCTGCCGACCAGCAGAGTGACGGTCGGCAGCACCAGGAATAGAAGGGCGAACAGGAAGAAGGGCGCCACCCCGAGCCAGGCCCAGGAGAGCTTGCCGGGCTTGGCCGGCGCGGCGAGGGGAGCTGCGATCGAGGCCTGGGTCATCGGCGCCTGCTGACGGGAACCTGCCGGGGGGCGAGAACGCGAAAGGCCGCGCCATCCCCCGGCCCCAGCGTAGGGCAGGGGACGGCGCGGCCTCAAGCGGCTTACTTGACGTTGGCGCCGACCACGGAGTCCCACTGCTTGGTGATGATCTCCTTGGCCTTGTTCTGGTCCTCGAGGCTCGGGAACACCGCCGTGGCATAGGCCGCCGCCGGCGGCAGCGCCTTCAGCAGGTCCTCGGGGATCTTCTTGGTGTCGGCCAGGTTCTGGAACCGGATCGGGTGGCAGTAGCCCTTCAGGTAGCCGATCTGGCCCTCATCCGAATACAGGTGCTCCATCCACAGCTTGGCGGCGTTCGGATGCGGCGCGAAGGCGCTGATTGCCTGGACATAGACGCCGGCGACGACGCCGGTCTTCGGCACCACCACCTCGATCTCCGGGTTGCCCTTCAGCGTGTCGCGGTCGCCGAGCGCGTTGTAGTCCCAGCGGATCACGATCGGGGTCGCGCCCTGGGCCACCGAGGCGGCCTTGCCGATGGTCGGCACGAAGTTGCCGGCCTTGTTCAGCTCGCCGAAGAACTTCAGCCCGGCCTCGGCGGCCTTGGCGGCGTCCTTCTCGGTCGACAGGCCGGCGGCCAGGACGGCCAGGATCGCCTGGTTCGAGGTGCGCGGGTCGCCGGCGAGGGCGACGGAGTTGGCGTAATCGGAGGCCAGCAGGTCCTTCCAGTCGGCCGGGATCTTGGTAACGATGTCCTTGTTCACCTCGAAGGCCAGCACGCCGTAATAGTCGCCGTACCAGTGGCCCTCCGGGTCCTTGGCGCTGGCCGGGATCGAATCCCAGGTCGACACCTTGTAAGGGGCCAGCAAGCCCTCGGCCTTGGCCGACGGGCCGAAGGACAGGCCAACATCGATGACATCCGGGGCCTGGGGCCCTTTATTTCCTTTATTGGCCTTGATCGCTTCGACCTCGTCGCCGGAGCCGGCGTCGGGGTTCAGCTCGTTGACCTTGAGGCCGTACTTCGCCTTGAAGCTGTCGATGACGCCGCCGTAGCCGCACCAGTCATGGGGCAGGGCGATGGTGGTCAGCTCGCCCTCGGCCTTGGCCGCGGCGATCAGCTCGGCCGACGGCTCGGCCCTCGCGGTGGCGGCGGAGGCGGCGAGCGCCAGGGCCGAGATCGACAGCACGGATGTCCACGACGCCTTCATGTCACAACCCCCGATGTTCATCTGCTTGTTTGGCGGATTTTAACAAAATCCCTGAATCCGAAGTCGAGCGCTCGGTCAAATCCGGGCTTCGGCGCGGATGCGGCGGGACTGTGTTGCGTGGCGCAATTCTTGTCAAGGTGAATACAGATCGATAGCCCGACCATGACATGGCGGCTGCCACACTATTGTAGCCTGACTGTAATAATAACGTCATGAAACCATGACGCCGTCAACGACTCCCTGCACGGGCCTGTTTCCGACCTTGGCGCAATAGTGGCCCACTGCGAAGCCTTTATCTGTTCCGGCTGCGGCATGATCCGTCGCGCTTCGGCCGGAGCGGGTCGGGGCCGGGCTTTCGCGTGCGAGCGGCGCTGGCTATGGTGCGGCCTTCGAGTCACCAGAGTGAACGGGAACCGATCCATGGCAGGAAGCATCGAGGCGCGGCTGCAGGAGAAGGGCGTCACCCTTCCGAACGTCGCGGCGCCGGCGGCGAACTACGTGCCCTCCGTGATCTCGGGCAGCATGCTCTACATCTCCGGCCAGGTGCCGTTCGTCGATGGCAAGATCAGCCACACCGGCAAGCTCGGCGCCGAGTTCACGGTCGAGGACGGCTATGCCTGCGCCCGGATCTGCGCCATCAACATCCTGGCGGCGGCCAAGGCGGGGCTGGGCGGCGACCTCGACCGCATCGTCCGGGTGGTGAAGCTGGGCGGCTTCGTCAATTCGACGCCGGACTTCACCGACCAGCCGAAGGTGGTCAACGGCGCCTCCGACCTGATGGCCGAGGCCTTCGGCGACGCCGGCAAGCACGCCCGCGCCGCGGTCGGCGTCGCCCAGCTGCCGCTCGGCTGCGCCGTCGAGGTCGAGGCGATCTTCGAGATCAGGTAGGCGCCTCGTCCGGCGGGAGGGGCGATGGGCGAGCGCAGCATCGAGAGCCTGGACAATCCGCGCGCCAAGCTGTGGTCGGCGCTGCTGGAGAGCCGCGGGCTGCGCAAGCATCGCCGCTTCCTGCTGGCCGGGCGCAAGACGGTGCGCGAGGCGCTGGCGCAGCACCCCGACCGCTTCGAATCGCTGCTGTTGCCGCCTGGGGCCGAGGATCTATCCGCGCCGCCCGGGCTGGAGCGGATCCGCCTCGGCCGAGCCCTGTTCGACCGCCTCGACGTCGCCGGCACCGGCCTGCCGATCCTGGTCGGGGTGGTGCCGGAGATGGCGGCGATCGACCTGGCGCGGCCGCCCGAGGGGCTGGAACTGGTCTGCGCCCTCGGCGACCCGAGCAATCTCGGCGCCCTGCTGCGCAGCGCGGCCGCCTTCGCCGTGTCCCGCGTCATCCTGCTGGCCGACGCGGCGCATCCGTTCCACCCGAAATGCCTGCGGGCGGCGTCGAACGCGCAATTCGCGCTGGAGCTGCGCCGCGGCCCGGCCTGGGCCGGCCTGGCCCAGGCGGCGGGGCCGCTGCTGGCGCTGGACGGGCAGGGCGAGGACTTGTCGGGCTTCGCCTGGCCGCGCGACCTGCGCCTGGTGCTGGGCGAGGAGGGGCTGGGCCTGCCGCCGGGGCTGGACCTGCGTCGGCTGGCGATCCCGACCACCGGCGCGGTCGAATCGCTCAACGCCACCGTCGCCGCCAGCCTGGCGCTGTACGGGCATTATGCGGCGCACGGCCAGGCGATCCCCCCCTCCCGCAAGGGGGGGGTAGGGGGAGGGGGTATCGATCGAAGAGAGCCGGCGCGGCTTGTCTAAGCTGCTGCGGATCCCGCCAGGCTTTTGATATCAGTCGAGCGGCGCCGATACCCCTCCCCCTACCCCCWCCCGCAAGGGGAGGGGGAGGATTCTAGGGATGGCCCGTAGCTCAAGCGACCGCTTCCGACATCTCGTAGCGCACCGGCAGGCCGTCGGCGCGGCCGATCATGCCGCGGGCATTGGCCAGGGCGCCGGGCACCAGCTCGAGGCCGAGCAGGCGGTCGTAGTCGACCGGGCCCGGCAGCATCAGGCCGAGGGTCAGGTCGCGGCGGAAGCCGAAGCGGCGATAGTACGGCTCGTCGCCGACCAGGATCACGCTGCGGTAGCCGAAGGCGGCCGCGCGCGACAGCCCGGCCCGCATCAGCCGCGAGCCGATGCCGCTCGAGCGCAGCCCCTCGGCAACCGCGAGCGGGCCGAGCAGGATGGTCTCGCCGATGCCGTCGACATGGATCGGCCAGAAGCGCAGCGTGCCGACCAGCTCGCCGTCCTCGAGCGCGACCAGGCCCAGCTCGTTGTTCGGCCGCACCCCGTCGCGCAGCCGGTAGACGGTCTTGCCGAAGCGCCCCTCACCGAAGCAGTCGACGACAAGATCCTCGATGGCGGCCGCGTGGCGCGGCCGCTCCCGCATGATGTCCATGACCCGATCCCCACCGGTATGAGGTTCAGATGTAATAGGCCTTGAGGGGGGCGAAGCCGTTGAAGGCGACCGCCGAATAGGTCGTCGTGTAGGCGCCGGTGCCGTGGATCAGCACCTTGTCGCCGATCGCGAGCGAAACCGGCATCGGGTAGGGCGTCTTCTCGTACAGCACGTCGGCGCTGTCGCAGGTCGGCCCGGCCAGGATCGCCGGCTCGGACGCATCGCCGTCATGGATCGTGCTGATCGGGTACCGGATCGCCTCGTCCATCGTCTCGGCCAGGCCGCCGAACTTGCCGATGTCGAGATAGACCCAGCGGGTGTTGTCGTTCGCCGACTTGTTCGAGATCAGCACCACCTCGGTCTGGATCACGCCGGCATTGCCGACCATGCCGCGGCCCGGCTCGATGATGGTCTCGGGCAGGCGGTTGCCGAAATGCTGGCGCAGGCTGCTGTCGATGGCGCGGCCATAGGCCTCGGCCGTCGGCACTTCCTTGAGGTACTTGGTCGGGAAGCCGCCGCCGAGATTGACCATCTTCAGCTCGATGCCCTTGGCCGCCAGGTCGCGGAAGATGCCCGCGGCCGACTCCAGCGCCTGGTCCCAGGCGCCGGTGTTGCGCTGCTGCGACCCGACATGGAACGACACGCCATAGGCATCGAGGCCCAGGCCCGGCGCCATCGCCAGCAGCTCGCGCGCCATGCCCGGCTCGCAGCCGAACTTGCGCGACAGCGGCCATTCGGCGCCCTCGCCCGAGGTCAGGATGCGGCAGAACACGCGGGCGCCCGGCGCGACCTCGGCGATCTTGCGCAGCTCCGCCTCGCTGTCGAAGGCGAACAGGCGCACGCCCAGCGCATAGGCGGTGGCGATGTCGACCCGCTTCTTGATGGTGTTGCCGAAGGAGACGCGGTCCGGGGTGGCGCCGGCGGCCAGCGCGTCGCGGATTTCGACGACGCTGGCGGTGTCGAAGCACGAGCCCAGCGCGGCCAGGAGCGACAGGATCTCCGGCGCCGGGTTGGCCTTCACCGCATAGAAGATGCGGCTGTCGGGCATGGCGGCGGCCAGGGCCTGGTAGTTGCCGGCCACGACGTCGAGGTCCAGCACGAGACACGGAGTCTCGGGACGTCGCTCTTCCAGGAAGGAGGCAATCTTGGTGTTCATGGGGACTGATCCCTCACGGCAAGCCAGTTCAAACCAAACCGTTGCCTGAGGCGCCCGCCTCTGCTCACCGGCGACGAAACCCGGCGGCACATGCGGATCCGGGATTGCAGAGACGGGATCACGGAGCGACGCCATCAGCGCCACCCGGAGATACCGTCCAGACAATCACGGAAGAGGAACCCTCTCCGCACCTGCAACCGAAAAACTTCTCTTCAACCCAGCCGGCCGAAGCCGGACAGACCGAGGAGACGCGTGACGTCGTTGCTGTGCCCACCAGGTTCGAACCTTGTCGAACGGGGCGGGCCGGGGCACGTGCGAATACGTTCCGAGGGGTGAGATACGGTCGGCGCCCCCCTGATGCAAGTGAAATTTTATTGTTGGAAAAAATACCCCGTCACCGTGGCGCCACAGGCTCAGCCAATTCCTGAATTCCGCCGCATTCCGGCTTGATATTGCGGGATTCTCGCTAGATAAAGTCACCATTATGACGACCCGCTCTTCCGGCAAGCCAGCCTTGCGTGCCACTGGTGGCCGCTCCCGGACGAGCACGTCCGCCGGCAAGTCCCCGCCGCGCCGCCCCAAATCCACGCCCAAACCGACTCAAAAGCCCCGCAAGTCCTCCGGCCGCCGGCACTGGCTGTGGGGCGTGGCGAAGTGGGGCGCGGTGCTGTCGATCTGGGGTGTGATCGCGCTCGGCGTGGTCGTCGCCTATTTCGCCTACGACCTGCCCGACATCCGCCAGGTGGCGATGCCGGAGCGGCGCACGGCGATCACCGTGGTCGCCGATGATGGCGGCCAGATCGCCCGCTACGGCGACATGACCGGCGACATGGTCCAGGCCTCGGCCCTGCCGAAGCACCTGACCGAGGCGGTGCTGGCGATCGAGGATCGCCGCTACTACCACCATTACGGCATCGATCCGATCGGCGTGGCCCGGGCGCTGTGGGTGAACTACCAGGCCGGCCGGGCGGTGCAGGGCGGCTCCACCATCACCCAGCAGGCCGCCAAGAACCTGTTCCTGACGCCGGAGCGCACGGTCCGCCGCAAGATCCAGGAGGCGATCCTGGCGGTCTGGCTGGAGATGAACTTCTCCAAGGACCAGATCCTCACCGCCTATCTCAACCGGGTCTATTTCGGCTCCGGCACCTACGGCATCGATGCCGCGTCCCGGGCCTATTTCGGCGTGCCGGCGACGGAGGTGAACCTGGAGCAGTCGGCGATGCTGGCCGGTCTCCTGAAGGCGCCGTCACGCTACGCGCCCGACCGCAACCCCGAGGCGGCGCGGCAGCGCGCCGACGTGGTGCTGTCGGCCATGGTCGATGCCGGCTTCCTCAGCGACAAGGACCGCCAGGCCGCCGACGACCAGCCGCCGGTGCCGCCGCGCCGGCCGGGCGGCGGCTCGGGCAGCCGCTACTTCGCCGACTGGGTCGCCGACCAGGTGCCGGATTTCGTCAATACCGCGGCCCCGGCGCTGCGGGTCGAGACCACGCTGGTGCCGGCGCTGCAGCGCGCCGCCGAACGCATCGTCGACGCGCGGATGGAGGAAGATGGCGGCAAGGTCGGCGCCAGCCAGGCGGCGCTGGTGGCGATGCGGCCGGACGGCGCCGTGGTCGCCATGGTCGGCGGCCGCGGCTACAGCCAGAGCCAGTTCAACCGCGCGGTCACGGCGCAGCGCCAGCCCGGCTCCTCGTTCAAGATGTTCGCCTATCTGTCGGCGGTGGAGCAGGGGCTGACGCCGGACAGCCTGGTGCTGGACGCGCCGATCACGATCAAGAATTGGTCGCCAGGCAATTATGACGGCAAGTTCCATGGCGAGGTGACGGCGCGCGAGGCGCTGGCCAAATCCTACAACACCGCCGCGGTGCGCATGCTGCAGCGCGCCGGCATAAGCCGGACCATCGAGCTGGCGCGCCGGCTGGGCATCGCCTCGCCGCTGCGGCCGGAGCTGTCGCTGGCGCTGGGCACCAGCGAGGTCAACCTGCTGGAGCTGACCGCGGCCTACGCCGCGCTGGCCAACCAGGGCAACGGCGTCTGGCCCTATGGCGTCGAGCGCATCGGCCCGCCGGGCGAGGCCGCGCTCTACAGCCGCTTCGGCGGCGGCCCGGGCGAGGCGGTGCTGCCCTGGCATGTCGAGGCGATCAACCGGATGCTCGGCGCTACCATGACCATCGGCACCGGCCGCAGCGCCCGGCTGGACGACCGGCCCTCGGCCGGCAAGAGCGGCACCAGCCAGGGCTATCGCGACGCCTGGTTCATCGGCTTCACCGCCGATTACGTGGTCGGCATCTGGGTCGGCAACGACGACGGCACGCCGATGGACAAGGTCACCGGCGGCAGCCTGCCGGCTAAGATCTGGCACGATTTCATGGTCGAGGCCGAGCGCGGCAAGCCGGCCCGGCCGCTGCTGGGCGTCGACGGTTCGCTGCCCGCCGCGGTCGCCACGGCGGGGCCGGGGGCCGTAGCCCCGGCCGCGATCGCCCCGACCGTCACGCCGTCAGGCGCGCCGAAGGTGCTGGTGCCGCCGCCGGCGACCACGCCGACGGTGCCGCCGGCGAAGCAGGAGCTCGACCAGGGCGGCCTCGAAGGCCTGCTGGGCAGCCTGGGGAACGGCTGACGGGGCGCGAGGTTCCGGACGACACCTCACCGACCAGCAGTGTTCCGCATTCGGGTGGGCAGCGAACTTCTCATCGCTCCCGCAAACGGTGGACAGCTACAGCTTGGGGCCGAGATGGATGCCCATCAGGGCCTCTGCCGTCTCTCGGCGTCCCTGGCTGATCTTGCGCAGCACGCGTGGCGCGAAGTTCGCTGCCGTGAATTTTGGGCCGTCCTTCGTCCGGACTCGCCGGCCGAGCCAAGCCAAGGCACCTGCGACTCGCAACGGCTTGGCCAGACGCGGGTGCCGGATCTGGACCATCCGCCGCCAGTGCTGGATCCTTGGCATGGCGCGCCGGCACAGGGCTTCGGGAATTGGGACCCGGAACAACTCGCGCAGCGTCAGCAACTGCGTCTCGAATGCGTTTTGCCGCAAGCGGCCTGACAGGATGCGGGAAAGATGGAGCCAGTCGACGCCCTGCGGGCTTTTGGCAAGTCCGACCAGATCATGAAGGTGGCGCAGATCGGTGGTGCCGCGCCAATAATCCCCGTCCTTGATCTGGTCGTGCACGATCAGGTTTAGCGCCCGGAGGGTCGGTGACGGCAGCCGGGCCCGGGCGGCATCGCAGGTGACGGACGAGAAATTCGCGGCGTCCATGATGGATGAGCCGTACGAACCGGATACGGTTCCGGTGCCATGCAGTTCGAGCATTCCTGCATCCTGCGGACGAAAGAAGCCATGCTGCCCCTCTGCGCGGTAGCCCAGCTCAGCGAGGACGATGATCGCGACCGGCTTCTCGGCTTCGTCGACCAGCAGATCCAGATCGCTCATCATCCGGGCGCCAAGTTCTCGCTCGGCGGTGGAGAAGATGATTCCCGCCCCTTTCAGCAGGATCGGCTGAATGCCCGACCGGTTCAGGGCGGCAACGGCCTCGAGCAACTGGCCCCGCAGGAGGATGTTGCGTTGCCGGTTGCGATCATGAATGAACCCGAGATAATCGCGCGCATCGGCGGGCAGGCACGATAGACCGCCACAGCTGTCGAGGGCGACGAACAGCGCCGGCGTCATCCAGCAGCGGTTGGCGACTTCGATCACCGAGAACCACTCCGCGTCCGCCGGCGGCGCCCCGCGCAAGGCCGAGATCAGCGCATCCAAAGGCGTTCCGCTCATCCGCATGCTCGCTGCAGTTCGACGATCGCATCGTCGAGGCCGGCATAGGTCAGGCTGAAGCAGCCCGCGCCCGCCATCGCCTCGGCCAGCAGGCCGAACGCCAGTGCGGAAAGCCGTTGACCGGGGGCGGTCGCCTCAGCCAGCAGGGCCCGCATCGCCTCGATCCGATCCACGGGCGTCAGCACCGCCGGCCCATCGGACTGGCGGCGAAGCAGCACCACCCATCCCAGGCGCAACGGCGCCGTCACCGGCGGGGCTGCGGGCGGCAGATAGCGGACATGCTGGTTGTCGCACCGACGAAAGATTCTCAGCTGTTCGAGATCTGGCCGGATGCCGGATATCAGAGGCCAAGCGCCCGATTTGACCGAGGCGGCGAACGGCACGCCCCCCACTTGACCGGTCGACATCAGGAGGGCGATGTCGTCGCCGGCGAAAGCGAAGCCGCATTGCGCCAGGGCCATCGTCAGCGTCGTCTTGCCCGCGCCCGGTTCGCCGCACAGGAGCAGCATCCGCCCATGACGCGCCAGCGTCGCAGCGTGGATCGCAACCGAATAGTCGGCGTAAGCGAGGACATCCTCTGTCAGCTGGGCCTTCAGAGCCGGCACGATTTCATCGGCGTCGTAGGTTCCGATCTCCTGCCCACAGGACCACAATCGAAACAGGTCCCCCTCCGCCTCGGTTGAAAGCGAAAGGGCGATGGGCGGGCCGCCCGAGGGCGGGGCTTCAGCTTGCAGATGGGCAAAAGCCGGGGCTGCCAGCTCGGCCAATACCTCGCTTGCGTGCCGCAGCTCAATCGACAGCCCGGCGAGATGAAGGAACTGTCGCCGATCATCCGGCTCGATCGCCATGGACGCGGCAGGATATGCGCCGGTGCAGACGATGAGGCCGAGCCGGCGCCAGTCGGACAGCATATCCCGCATATAGCCTTCGGCGGCCTCGGCCGGGATATCGAGATCCACCAGCCGGCCGGCAACGACCGCCGGCGAATCGCCTTCTTCCAGACGGCACCAGATATAGGCCGCCGTGTCATTCAGCTCGAAAATCTCTTGCCGCGCCTCGCTGAACAGCAGGTTCCGCCGGCCCATCACGGCAAACGCCATCCCCGCTGCGATGACAGGATCCGCCGGCGCGGCGTCGCTTACGACGACCATGTCCGCTGATACCCCCCGATCGGATCGGCCTAAAGACAGGCCGGAATCACGGCGATGGGCCACGTCGGACCAGGAGGAGGTCCGGCGTGGCCCGACCAGCCGCAATCACGACGCGGTTGTCGTCACTTGGGCTTCTTTTTTCCGCCCGATTTCGCGATCGCTTGTGAAGACAGGCTGGTCGACAGGAGCATCGTGACCGCGGGCGGCGTAATGACGGCGAAGCGGCCGCATTTGGCAAGGAAGGCGCGTCGATCGCCTGTCGTATCGATCGGTGAAGATGTTTCGGGATGTTCTGCCATGATCGTCAGCCCCCTCCGTATTGTTAATCAAGCAAGAGGCTAGATACAAAGCAGCCGGTGAACAATTCGAACATTCAGTAGCAGTTGTCGGCCAGCCATTTCATGCTTTCGGTGGAACCGACACGCCGCTGAAAGGCGTAGCGGCCAGGCAGGCGGCACTATCGAAGGGAACGATCGGGCCTGTTATCGCGACGCCTGGTTCATCAGCTTCACCGCTGATTACGTGGTCGGCGTCTGAGTCGGCAACGACGACGGCACGCCGATGGACAAGGTGACCGGCGGCAGCCTGCGATGGCAGGTGCAGAATGGCGCCAATTGGCGAGGATTCCGATGATCCTGCCTCTCCACCGGAACCGGGATCGGCCGCGCCTCATTAGGCTTGGCATGCGTCTGCGAATTCTCACGCTCAACGTCTGGAACGATGAAGGCGACCCGCGTCGTCTCGACCGCATCAACCGCGAGTTGCGCACGCTTGCCCCAGACCTGGTCGCCCTGCAGGAGGTGATCCAGACCACGGAACGCAACCAGCTCGATGTCCTGCTGGACGGCACGGGCCTGCACGGAACACACCAGGCCCGGCTCACGGCGGTTGCTCCGCCGTACGCCGAACGCTATGGCGGCAGCGCCGTCGCAACCCGATGGCCCCACCAGGTCGTCGAGATGCTCGACCTGCGCCAATCCGACGCCCTGGATGTTCCCTGGTGCTCCCTGGCCGTGACGGTCCCGATCCCCGGCGAAGGAAAACTGCTTTTCATCGCGGCCACCGCCGCGTGGCGCCTGGACGCGGAAGCAGCCCGGGAGCGACAGGCCGTCGCGCTCACCGATCTCGACGCCCGTCATCGGCAAGCCCTTCCCACCATTATTGCCGGTGACTTCAACGCCTCCCCAGACGCAGCCAGCATCCGCTTTTTGACCGGCCTCCAGTCGATCGGCGGGCGCAGCGTTCGATATCATGACGCCTGGGCCGTCGCCGGAAAGGGACCGGGCCATACCTGGACGGCCGACAATCCGAACGCCAAGTCCGGGATTGATCAGATCGTGCGGCAGCCGGACTATCGCCGGAGATTCGATTACGTGTTCGTCGGATCCTGGCACGCGCACCCGAAGGCGCATTGCCACATCGAGACGGCCGCCCTGGCCTTCGACCACCCCGCCGATGGCATCTGGGCCAGCGATCATTTCGGCGTCGTGGTCGACGTAGAGGTCGGCAACGGTTGATTCGGGCTGCACATGGAGCGGGTCTCAGCCGCTGATGGCCGGAGTTCAATTTTGCCTGGATCGCCGATGGACTGCACCCCGGGCTGAGACAGAAGAATTAGCGTGGCACGCCGGCGCCGCCGGAGACGCTGGATGGCCACGCCCCTTCGGGGCTCGCCATGACGGGTGAGGGTGGGCGGCAACCAAGAGTTCTCTGTTTGTTTTTGATGTGATGCCGCATCGCGTGGCATGATTCAGGCACAGTCGAAGAGTTGCGCCCGCCCGGCACTGCCGTGGCGGGCTTTTTCGTGGAGGCCGGAATGGAGGAGGGTGTTATCGCGTGGGCCGTGGAGGTCCGGCCGACGAGCTGACGCTGTACAGCTATCGCACCAACCCGAAGACCGGAGAGATCCTGGCCGAGCTGGAGGACCGCGAGAACCACGCCATCGACGCGCTGCGCTATGCCCTGGAAGGACAGAGGAGCGGCAGCACCTACGATAGCAGCATGCGCTGGGTGGGGACGCTGGGGACGCCGGTCTGGGGGTGGCGCTGAGGGGGGGCGCGGCCGGCGCCGCTATTGCAGGATGACCACGGCTTCGACCTCGAACAGCATGGGATCGACGGCAAGCTTGGGCACGGGAATCAGGGTCTGCGCCGGCAGCGCCGGGCCGAACATCTCCTTCACCGCCTGGGTCAGCACCCCGAGCTTGGCCATGTCGTGATCGACCACGAAGACCGTGAGCTTGGCGACCTGGTCCGGCCTGGCGCCGAGCGCATCGAGGGCGGTGTGCAGATTGGCATAGGCCTGCCTGACCTGGACGGCGAAGTCCGGCGACAAGCCTCCCGTGCTGTCCTGGCCGCCCTGTCCGGAGATGTAGGCCACCCGGGCTCCGGGAGGCGTGATCACGGCGGTGCTGTAGCCGTTCGGCGACGGGTCGTAGAGGGTCTTCGGATTGACGATGGTCAGCGTGTGATCGGCCGCATCGGCCGTGGTCGCAGCGGGAACCGCCATGGTCATGATGATGAACCCTCCGATCAGCAAATGATTGATTGCGTGTGGCATGATTTCTCTCGGCTGTGAGGACCTCGAGCACCCTCAAAGCCGTCGGGATCGAGCTTCGATCCATCGGCCATGCGGTTGACTCGTACAGCGTACGACCAAATCGCATCGTACGATGTACGAGTCAATTGCTCATCATCGACATTCGCCGCGTTGCCGGCCTAAATCGACGGTGTGACCAGCGAGGAGGATGGATGGCAGCCAAGCGCAGCGGCACCGGGAGCAAGCGGCCTCGGCGGACCGGCGTGTCACTCCAGCCCGTGCCGGAGCCGCGCGGTGAGCCGCCGCTCTCCCTGGACCGCATCGTGGCGACCGCGGTGGAGCTGCTGGACGCGCAGGGGGTCGACGGGCTGACGATGCGGCGGCTGGCCGATCGCCTCGGCGCGGGGGTGATGAGCCTGTATTGGCACGTCGACAGCAAGGAAGGTGTGTTCGATCTGGCGCTCGACTCGGTGCTCGGCTATCGCGCGCCGCCGCAACCGGCCGAGCCTCAGGACTGGCGCGGGGACGTCGTTCACATGCTGGAAGACTGGCGCGCCAGCATGCTGCGCCACCCCTGGTCGGCATCGCTGCTGCCGCGCCGGGCGCTCGGCCCGAACATCCTCGGTCGCCTGGAGCTGCTGAGCCGGACCTTGTCCGGGGCCGGCGTGGCGGATGCAGATCTGAACGTCGCGATCTGGTCGCTGTGGAACTACGTGATGGGCGCCACCATCAGCCGGGCGAGCTTCGACCTCTCGGACGACGACAGGGCCGCCGCGCAGCAGCGCCTTGCAGGTCTCGGCGAACGCACCCCGACGATCGAACGCACGCGCCTGCTGCTGGACAACGACTGGGACGGCGCCTTCCGCAAAGGCCTCGACCTCCTGCTCGATGGCCTCGCCCCGGGATAAGGCAGGCCTCCCTCTCCTGGATTGCCGTGGGCCTGATAATCTTGCCCGGAGAGCAATGTTTCGATTGCCCGGCAGCGAGGTGGACAGCGATGCTCCGCTCCGCTTCAGTCGAGGAACCCCTGCGATGATCGTCAGCCCCACCGCCATGGCCGGCCTTGCCCTGATCGCGCTCGGCATGGTCTGCACCCCCGGGCCGAACATGGTCTACCTGCTGTCGCGCTCGATCCTGCAGGGCCGGCTGGCCGGGGCGATCTCGCTGGCCGGGGTGCTGGTCGGCATCCTCTGCTACATCCTGTGCACCGCGCTCGGCCTGACCGCTCTGATGCTGGCCGTGCCGCTGGCCTATGAGGCGGTGAAATGGGCCGGCGCCCTGTACCTGCTGTGGATGGCCTGGAACGCCGTGCGCCCCGGCGCCGGGTCGGCGCTGGAGCCGAGGAGCGACCTCAAGGTCGACCGCCCGGCCAAACTGTTCGCCATGGGCTTCCTGACCGCGCTCCTGAACCCGAAGATCGCGGTGTTCTACGTGTCGCTGCTGCCGCAGTTCATCGACCCGGAGCGCGGCCATGTGCTGCTGCAGGGCCTGGTGCTCGGCGGAACCCAGGCGGCGATCAGCTTCGGCGTCAACCTGATGATCGTGCTGGCGGCCGGCAGCATCGCCGCCTGGTTCGCCGCCCGTCCGTCCTGGCTGCGCGCCCAGCGCTGGATCATGGGCAGCCTGCTGGCCGGCTTCGCCGTGCGGCTGGCCTTCGACAAGCGGCCGGTCTGAGCCGAAGCGCGACATCACTGCCGCCGCCGCTATACTGCGTCCCCGACCGACAGACGGATCCCGCTCCCGCATGGCGACCGAGTCCCAGACCAGCACGACCGCGGGCATCGCCGCCGCCGCGCTGATGGCGGTCGGCTCGATGACGCTGGTCCAGCTCGGGGCCGCCCTGGCCAAGCCGACGCTGGAGAGCTTCGGCCCGCTGGGCACGACCTGGCTGCGGCTGGCCTGGGCGGCGCTGCTGCTGGCGGTGGTGACCCGGCCGAAGGTGCTGTCCTACAGCCGGGCGCAGTGGCGCGGCGCGATCCTGCTGGGCGCGGCGATGGCCGGCATGACGCTGTGCTACTTCCAGGCCGTGATCCGGATCCCGCTGGGCCTGGCCACGGCGATCGAGTTCCTCGGGCCGCTCGGGGTCGCGGCCTTCGGCATGCGCCGCGCCTGGCATGCGGTGTGGCCGGTCCTCGCTTTGGTCGGGGTGGTGCTGCTGGTGCATGACGGGTCGGACTGGACGGTCGACCCGGCCGGCGCCGGCTTCGCCCTCGGCGCCGGCCTCGGCTGGGCGGTCTACATCGTGCTGATGAAGCGGGTCGGCCAGGCCTTCACGGGGCTGCAGGGGCTGACCATGTCGCTGGCCGTCGCCGCGGTGGTCGCCACCCCGTGGGGGCTGGTGGAGAATGGCGGGCATATCCCGCTGCCGGTGCTGGGCATCACCATCGGCCTCGCCATCCTGGTGCCGCTGCTGCCTTACGCGCTGGAGATGATGGCCCTGCGGCGGATGCCGACCCGGGCCTTCGGCATCCTGATGAGCGCCGAGCCGGCGCTGGGCACGCTGATCGGCTTCGCCGTGCTCGGCCAGGCGCTCAGCCCCGCCCAGCTCGCCGGCATCGCTCTGGTGGTCGTCGCCAGCCTGGGTGCGGTGGCGGGGGAGTAGAGACCGCTCGAGAACAAGTGAGCCGATTGATGATCGGACTTCCACCCAACTGTCATGCCCGGGCTTGACCCGGGCATCCAGAGACTGTCGACATCTTCTGGATTGCCGGGTCAAGCCCGGCAATGACAGTAAAAGAGTGACGTCTTTCTCTCTCGATCGTTATTTCTCGGACAATGTCTTATCCCGCCCAGGCCGGCTTCAGCATCGGGTACAGCGCGCGGAAGCGCTCGTACTTCTGGGCGTAGCGCTCGGCCAATGCCGAGTCCGGCTCGACCACATGGGCGGTCTGCGGCCGGGTGCAGACGGTCTCGGGCGCCTCGCCGGTGGCGGCCAGCCGGCCGAGGCGGGCGGCGCCGAAGGCCGGGCCCAGCTCGCCGCCGGCCGGGTAGTGCAGCGGCCGGTTCAGCGCCGCCGCCAGGATCCGGCCCCAGAACGGCGACCGGGCACCGCCGCCGATCACCGAGACCTCGCCGATGGCGGTGCCCGCCGCGGTCAGCGCCGCCTGGCCGTCGGCGAAGGCGAAGGCCACGCCCTCCAAGAGGGCGCGGACCAGCTGCGGCCGGCCGGTGGCATGGGTCAGGCCGAGGAACACGCCGGTCGCCGTCGGGTCGTTGTGCGGGGTGCGCTCGCCGGAGAGATAGGGCAGGAACAGCAGGTCGCCGATGTCCGGATCGGCGGCCTCGGCCTCGGCCAGCAGCTCCGGCTCGGTGCCGCCGAGCAGGCGGGCCAGCCAGGACAGGGCCGAGGCGGCGCTGAGGATCACCGACATGCGGTGCCAGGTGCCCGGCAGGCAGTGGCAGAAGGCGTGCACCGCCTCGGCCGGGTTGGGCGCGAAGCCGGCATCGGCGACGAACAGCACGCCCGAGGTGCCGAGCGACAGGAAGGCGTCGCCCGGGCGGATCACCCCGACCCCGGCGGCCCCGGCGGCGTTGTCGCCGGCGCCACCGGCCACCACGGCGTCGGCCGGCACGCCCCAGGCGGCGGCGACCTCCGGCCGCAGCGTGCCGGTCGGCTGGCTGCCCTCGAACAGMTCCGGCATCGCCGAGAGCGGCAGGCCGGTGGCGCCCAGCATCGCCTCGGACCAGCGCCGGGCGCCGACATCGAGCCACAGCGTGCCGGCGGCGTCCGACATCTCCGACGCCGCGGCGCCGGTCATGCGCAGGCGGAGGTAGTCCTTCGGCAGCAGCACCCGGCGGGTGCGGGCGAAGGCGTCTGGCTCATGCGCCGCCACCCATAGCAGCTTCGGCGCGGTGAAGCCGGGCATGGCCAGGTTGCCGGTGATGGCGCGGGAGCGCGGCTCGCGCCGCTCCAGCTCGGCGCATTCGGCTGCGGCGCGGCCGTCATTCCACAGGATCGCCGGGCGAATCGGGCGGTCGGCCTGGTCCAGCAGCGTGGCGCCGTGCATCTGGCCGGACAGGCCGATGCCGCGGACGCCGGACAGTGCCTGGCGGGCCTTGAGCGCGACCACGGCCTGGTCGGTGGCGCGCCACCATTCCTCGGGGTCCTGCTCACTCCAAAGCGGATGCGGGCGGGAGACGGAGAGCGGCACCGCCTCCTGGTCGACCACGCGCTGGTCGCCATCGACCAGCACCACCTTGACCCCCGAGGTCCCGAGATCGATGCCGAGAAACATGCCCATTCTCCCGATTGCGGCCTCAAGCTACGGAACCCGCCGGCCGGAGACAATGCGCGAGGCCGGCCTCTCCGTTGCAGCGGTAGCCGGTTTTTGCCGTGCTGACTGGCCAGCGACGGCGCGGGGGCTTATTCCAGGGGCATCATGGATGTGCGCGCCCTCTGGATCCTCAAGCCGGGCCAGGCCCGGATCGGCACCGAGACCCTGCCCGAGCCGGGGCCCGACGAGGTGCGCGTGCGCGCCCGCTTCGGCGCCCTCAGCCGTGGCACCGAGGCGCTGGTGTTCCAAGGCAAGGTGCCGCCCAGCCAGCACCAGGCGATGCGGGCGCCGTTCCAGGCCGGCGTGTTCCCCGGGCCGGTGAAGTACGGCTACATCAATGTCGGCACGGTCGAGGCCGGGCCGGAGGCGCTGCTGCGCCGCGATGTGTTCTGCCTGTTCCCGCACCAGACCGCCTATGTCGTGCCGGCGGCGGCGGTGACGCCGCTGCCCGAGGGCTTGGCGCCGGAGCGGGCGGTGCTGGCCGCGAACATGGAGACGGCGCTGAACGTGGTCTGGGACTCGGCGGCGCGGCCGGGCGACCGGATCGCGGTGGTCGGCGCCGGCGTGGTCGGATGCCTGATCGCCCGGCTGGCCGGCCGGATCCCGGGCTGCACGGTGACGCTGGTCGACACCGATCCCGGCCGGGCGGCGATCGCCGCGGCGCTCGGGGTCGGCTTCGCCCTGCCGCCGGACGCTCCGGGCGACCAGGACCTGGTGATCCACGCCAGCGGCAGCCCAAGGGGGGCGGCGACCGCGCTCGGCCTCGCCGGGATCGAGGCGACGGTGGTCGAGGCCAGCTGGTACGGCGACACGCCGGTGCTGCTGCCGCTGGGCGAGGCCTTCCATTCCAAACGCCTGACCCTGCGCTCGTCCCAGGTCGGGATGGTGGCGACGGCGCAGCGGCCGCGCTGGGACTATGCCAGGCGCATGGCCAAGGCGCTGGACCTGCTGCTTGATCCGGCGCTGGACGTGCTGTTCAGCGGCGACTGCGACTTCGACGAATTGCCCGAGGTGCTGGCCCGGCTGGCGGCCGACCCCGCCGGCGCGCTGTGCCAGCGCATCCGTTACCCGGAGGAATGAGCATGTACACGGTTTCGGTCCGCGACCATTTCATGATCGCCCACAGCTTCCGCGGCGCCGTGTTCGGCCCGGCGCAGAAGCTGCACGGCGCCACCTATGTCGTCGACCTGGCCTTCCGCCGGGCCGAGCTGGACGAGGACGGCATCGTCGTCGACATCGGCCTGGCCTCGGTCGCGCTGAAGACGGTGATGGGCGAGCTAAACTACCGCAACCTGGACGAGGAAGCGGCCTTCGCCGGATGGAACACCACGACCGAGGTGCTGGCCCGCACCATCTTCGACCGCATCGCCGCCCGGATCGCGGCGGGCGAGCTCGGGGCCGGCGCGGCGGCGATCGAGAGCCTGGCCGTGACCTTGCACGAATCGCATGTCGCCTGGGCCTCCTATGAGGGCCGGCTGGCGCGATGATCGAGCGGGTCGCGTTCCTGCTGCCGGGCGACCCGGAGTCGCGCACCGGCGGCTACATCTACGACAAGCGCATCGTCGAAGGGCTGCGAGGCCTCGGCCGCCGGGTGACGCTGCACCGGCTGGCGGACGGCTTCCCCTTTCCGGGCCGGGCCGAGATGGCGGAGGCGGCCGCGGTGCTGCGGGGCCTGCCGGACAACGCCCTGACCGTGGTCGACGGGCTGGCCTTCAGCGTGCTGCCGCAGCCGATGGCGGCCGAGGCCGCCCGGCTGCGGCTGGTGGCGCTGATCCACCACCCGCTGGCCTTCGAGAACGGGCTGAGCCCGGCGCAGCGCCAGACGCTGGAGGCGAGCGAGCGGCAGGCGCTGGCGGCGGCGCGGCGGGTGATCGTCACCAGCCCCGGCACCGCCCGCGACCTGTACGGCTACGGCGTCGCGGCCGGGCGGATCGGCGTGGTGCTGCCGGGCACCGATCCGACCCCGCCGGCCCAGGGCTCGGGCGAGGCGGCGCCGGTGCTGCTCTGCGTCGCCACGCTGACGCCGCGCAAGGGTTATCTCGACCTCGTCGCCGCGTTGCAGCGCCTGGCCGGGCTGCCCTGGCGGCTGGTCTGCGCCGGCAGCCTGGAGCGCGATGCGGAGCATGCCAAGGCGGTGCTGGCGGCGGTGGAGCGCGCCGGCCTGTCCGGCCGCATCAGCCTTCTCGGCGAGATCGACGAGCCGACGCTGCTGCACCATTACGACCGCTCCGACCTGTTCGTGCTGCCGTCGCATCACGAGGGCTACGGCATGGCCCTGGCCGAGGCCTCGGCTCGCGGCCTGCCGATCGTCAGCACCACCGGCGGCGCGATCCCGGACACGGTGCCGCCCGATGCCGGGATCCTGGTGCCGCCGGGCGATGTCGACGCGCTGGCCGAGGCGCTGCGCCGCCTGCTGACCGATCCAGGCGCGCGGCTGCGGCTGCGCGAGGCCGGGCTGGCGGCGCGCGCCCGCCTTCCCGGCTGGCCGGCCCAGGCGGCGGCCTTCGCGCATGAACTGGACCTGGTCGGCTAAGCCGCGACCCCGCGCAGGTCGAAGTCGAACAGCACGTCGCCGCCCATCGCATAGGTGCGGCAGGGTGGGCGCAGGGCCTGATCGAGATGGGCGATCTCCGGCAGGCGCAGGCCGCCCTTGCCGGAGCCGATGATGATCGGCGCCACCGCGACATGCAGCCGGTCCAGCACCCCGGCGGCGAGGAAGCGCGACACGGTGGTGCCGCCGCCCTCGATCAGCACCCGCCGCAGCCCGCGCGCCGCCAGCGCCTCAAGCACCGCGGCGGGGCACGGGTCGTCGAGGCCGATGATCTCCGCCCCGCCGGCCGGGCGGTCGGCACGGTCGGCGGCGCAGAGCAGCAGGGTCGGGGCGGCGCCGTCGGTGAACAGGCCGTGGCCGGCATCGAGCCGGCGGCCGGGATCCAGCACCACCCGCACCGGGTTCGGACCGTCGACCCGGCGCGTGGTCAGCCGGGGGTCGTCATGGGCGACGGTGCCGGCGCCGACCAGCACGGCATCGGCCAGCGCCCGCAGCCGGTGCAGATGGTCGAGGTTGCAGGGGCCGGTGACGTATTGCGACTGGCCGCAGCCGGTGGCGATGTGGCCGTCGATGCTCTGGCCGAGATGGGCCAGGGCGAAGCGGCCCTCGGCCTCGGCGAAGGGCCGCAGCAGCGCGATTCGGTCGCGCGCCGCGGCGTCGGAGGGCAAAGGCGCCTCCGGCCGGCCGGCGCGGCGGTCGAGCAGCCAGATCCAGGCGGTGTCCATCATGCCTCGGCCCGCGCATAGATGTCGCCGGAGCGGTCCCCCGGCGATCGAGTCAACAGCCAGGCCCGCAATTCGTGCCCCTCCCGCCAGTTCGGCCACAGGAAGCGCCCGGTTTCGCCGATCGAGACCTGGAAGCGGCAACTGCCCAGCGCCTCGATCCGGTCGAGCGCGGCGAGGGTCGCCGCCAGCGCCGCCGGGACGTATTCGACCGACAGGCAGGGCAGGGGGCGAGAGAGGCCGGCCAGCACCTCGGCCTCGAAGCCCTCGACATCGATCTTGCAGAAGGCCGGGACGCCGAAGCGGTCGATCAGCGCGTCCAGCGTCGTCACCGGCACCTCGACCTGCCGGTCCCATCGGATCGCGGCGAAGCCCTCCGTCCCCGACACCGTCTCGATCCAGCCGGGCGACAGGCTGGCGACGGTCGGCGTCCGGCTGCTGAGATGCAGCACAGCGGTGCCGGGGGCGGCGCCGACCGCGCTCTCGACCAGGGTGATGCCGGGATGGCCACGGAAGCTGCGGCGCAGCAGCCGGGCGAGGTCGGGTTGCGGCTCCACCGCCACCACCCGGGCGCCGAGACCGACCCAGCACAGGCTGCGGTTGCCGACATGGGCGCCGATGTCGAAGCACAGGTCGCCGGGCCGGATCAGCGTCGAGAAGAACCGGCGAAAACGGGCGGAGCGGCCCGGGATGCCGCGGTAGATGGCGAGTGAGCGGGCGATGCCGGCGGCGCGGGCGATGGCGTTCATGCCGGCAGGCGCCGGCGCCACAGCCAGGCCACGTCGCGGCCGAAGGACCAGCCCAGCAGCGT
Source organism: Inquilinus sp. YAF38 (assembly GCF_052113205.1). Taxonomy (NCBI): domain Bacteria; kingdom Pseudomonadati; phylum Pseudomonadota; class Alphaproteobacteria; order Rhodospirillales; family Rhodospirillaceae; genus Inquilinus; species Inquilinus sp. YAF38. Next base: position 80,241 of record NZ_JBFRCU010000020.1, read on the forward strand.
GAGCGCGCCGGCGGCCAGCGTCGTGGCGAGGGCAGGCGGCACCAGCGGGGTCAGGCAGGCGATCAGCGCCAGGATCTGGATCACGCAGACGGCCTTGCGGGCGACGCTGTCCGGCACCGGCCCGCGCAGCCAGGGCCAGGCGGCGCCGGCCAGGACGTAGAGGTAGCGCATCGCCCCGATCAGCAGCACCCAGGCACCGACCTTGTCCCATTGCCAGGCCAGCACCGAGAGGACCAGGACGAAGAAGGCGTCGGCCTCCATGTCGAATCGGGCGCCGAAGCGGGAGGCCAGGCCGCTGCGCCGTGCCGCCCAGCCGTCGACCCCGTCCAGCGCCAGCGCCAGCGTGGCGAATCCGGCGATCAGCCACAGGCAGTCCTCGTCCGGCGCGGCCGTGCCCATTAGCGCGGCCAGCAGGCAGATCAGCACGATGCGCGACAGCGTCACGGTGTTGGCCGGGCCGAAGCGGCGATGCGGGGCATGGGCGGCGAGGCCGGCCAGGATCAGCGTGGCGATGCCGCAATACAGCAGTTCGGCCCGCGCCACGAAAGGGACGCCGAGCGCGGGTTCGGCGGCGAGCGGCAGCGCCAGGACGGCGAGCGCCAGCGCCCCCGCCGTCAAAGGCCATCGCGCCTGCCGCTGCAGCGCGCCGCGAAAATCGGTCTCGTCCCGCATAGTGCTCCAGCCGGTCGACGCCATCATCCTACGCGACTCTTCGGCGAAACCGTGACGCAGGTCACAGTCGGGGCACTGGACAATCTGCCGCCCGGCTTGCTCTATGGCGCAAATGGGGTTGCCGGGACTGCTTCAGCCATGGCCGAGAGAAAACGTCCGCTCGTCATCGTCACGCGCAAGCTGCCGGATGTCATCGAGACCCGGATGATGGAGCTGTTCGAGACCCGGCTGAACCACGACGACGTGGCGCTGGACCGGGAGCAGATGATCGCCGCGATGGGCGAGGCCGATGTGCTGGTGCCGACGGTGACCGACCGGATCGACGCCGAGCTGCTGGCCAAGTCCGGGCCGCAGTTGAAGCTGATCGCCAGCTTCGGCACCGGTGTCGACCACATTGACCTCGGCGCCGCCAGGGCGCGCGGGCTGACCGTGACCAACACCCCCGGCGTCCTGACCGAGGACACCGCCGACATGACCATGGCCCTGATCCTGTCGGTGGCCCGCCGGCTGGCGGAGGGCGAGCGGCTGGTCCGCGGCGGGCAATGGACCGGCTGGAGCCCGACCGGCATGCTCGGCGCCCGGCTCGGCGGCAAGCGCCTCGGCATCATCGGCATGGGCCGGATCGGCCAGGCGGTGGCGCGCCGGGCCCGCGCCTTCGGCCTCTCGGTGCACTATCACAACCGGAACAGGGTGCATCCGGAGGTGGAGGCCGAGCTGGATGCGACCTTCTGGCCCAGCCTGGACCAGATGCTGTCGCGGATGGACATCGTTTCGGTCAACTGCCCGCGCACGCCGGCGACCTTCCATCTGCTGTCGGCCCGGCGGCTGAAGCTGCTGCGCCGCGACGCGCTGATCGTGAACACCTCGCGCGGCGAGGTGATCGACGAGACGGCGCTGGCGCAGATGCTGAAGCAGGGCGAGCTGGCGGGGGCCGGGCTCGACGTGTTCGAGCGCGAGCCGAACGTCAACCCGAAGCTGCTGAAGCTGCCCAATGTGGTGCTGCTGCCGCATATGGGCTCGGCCACGCTCGAGGGCCGCATCGACATGGGCCAGAAGGTGATCGTCAACATCCGCAGCTTTGCCGACGGCCATGTGCCGCCGGACCGGGTGCTGGAGACGGAGTTTTAAGGCCGTCGGCCTACAATCACTGTCCCTGCCGTACCGTCTGGTGCAGCGACGCGATGGTCTGGGCGTCGAGCCGCAGCGCCAGGGCCAGCTGTTTCAGGAAGCGGCTCTCCTCCGGCGAATCCATGGTCACGGTCAGCAGCGCCGCGGTGTAGACCTGAGCCGCCTCCTGCGGCCCGCCGACTCCGGCCGCCAGCTGCTCCGGCGTCGCCGGGCTGTTCAGCTCCTGCTCGATGAAGGCGCGCTCTTCCTCGTCCTCCTCGCCGAGATGGCCCTGGATCGCCGTGGCCTCGGCCTCGTCGATGGTGCCGTCGGCCGCCGCCGCGGCAATCATGGTGCGGATGATGCGCTGGGCGGTGTCCTGCCCGATCAAGGGCGCTGCCTGGGTCCCGCCGCCGACCGAATCGGCCATGTCGAGGAAGCCGCCGCCGGCCCCGCCATTCGCGACCGAAGCCGGGGGCGCGGCCGGCGTGGCCAGGCCCCTCGGGGATGCATCGCCTGAGCCGCCGAGGCCGCCCAGCAGCCCGCCGCCGCCGCGGTTCTGCAGCGCCTGCATGGCGATCGTGCCAATGATCGCCATCAGCCCGCCGCCGAGGCCCCCGCCAAGCCCGCTGCCGCCTCTTTGACCGCCTGCAAGCCCGCCGAGGATGCTGCCGAGCCCGCCACCGGACGCGCCGCCGCCGCCCAGACCCTCGAGCAGCCCGCCAAGTCCTCCCAGGCCGCCGCCCGATCGACCCGCCGGTGCGGCGCCGCCTCCACCCAGCACCTGGCTGAGGATGTCGCCGATACCCCCGGAGCCACCTCGGGCTCGGCCCATGCCGCTTCCAGCCAACGCACCCAAGAGCTTGTCGAGATCCATGGTCTCTCTCCCTCGGTTCGCGGCTGCCTGCCGGCCGTCGCGTCGTGATGCCGCTAGGGACAACCCTGCCGGAAGGGGAGGTGTTCCGCGAGGTCTTCGATGCCGGCCTCGACCGCGCGGGTCTCGCGGGCCAGGAAATCGGCCACGGCGCGGCGGAAGCCGGGATCGTGGATCCAGTGCGCGCTGTAGGTGCGGACCGGGCGGTAGCCGCGCATCACCTTGTGCTCGCCCTGGGCCCCGGCCTCGACCCGCTTCAGGCCGCGGGCGATGGCGAAGTCGATCGCCTGGTAGTAGCAGGCCTCGAAATGCAGGAAGGGATAGTCGCGGCCGTCGCAGCCCCAGTTGCGGCCGTAGATCGTGTCGCTGCCGATCAGGTTCAGCGCCCCGGCGATCCAGCGTCCGTCCTTCTCCGCCATCACCAGGGCGATGCGGTCGGCCATGGTCTCGCCGATCCGGGCGAAGAACTCCCGGGTCAGGTACGGGTCGCCCCATTTCCGGTCGCTGGTGTTGATGTAGAAGCGGAAGAAGGCGTCCCAGTGCCGCGGCTTCAGGTCGTCGCCGGTCAGCACGGTCAGCCGGATGCCGCCCTCGACCGCGCGCTGCCGCTCCTTGCGGATGTCCTTGCGCCGGCGGCTGTTCAGCGTGGCCAGGAAGTCGTCGAAGCCGGCGTAGCCCTCATTCTCCCAATGGTATTGCTCGCCGATCCGCTGCAGCCAGCCGGCGGCGCCGAAGCGCGACCAGTCGGCCTCGGTCGGGAAGGTGACGTGGACGGAGGAGACCTTGTGCGCCAGCGCCGCCTGCTCCAGCCCGTGGATCAGCAGGTCGGCGGTCTGCGCCGGCGCGCCGGGACGGACCAGCAGGCGCGCGCCGGTGACCGGGGTGAAGGGCACGGCCGACAGCAGCTTCGGATAATACTCGCCGCCCGCCTGCTCATAGGCCCGGGCCCAGCTGTGGTCGAAGACGTATTCGCCCTGGGAATGGCCCTTGAGGTACAGCGGCACGACGCCCAGCAGGCGTCCGTCCGGCTCCTCCAGCACCAGATGCTGCGGCAGCCAGCCGGCTTCGGCGGTGGCCGACCCGCTCTGCTCCAGCGCCGACAGGAAGGCGTGCGACAGGAACGGGTTGTCCGGCCCGGCGCAGGCATCCCAGGCCGAGGCGTCGAGGGCGGTGATGTCGGCGACGAGCTTGAGGCTTGCCTCGGGGGTGCCGTCGGGCATGGGGCCGGTCTCTCGCATGTGCGAAAGCCTTAATCTGGGCTCGGCGCCGGGCGGGGGCAAGCGTCGCGGCTGGTTTTGAGACGCGACGATCGGGTGCTGGCCGTCAGTCCGGCACGGTCCCGGGCGGAAAGGCGGCGGCGTGGGCGGCGATGGCGCCGGCGGTGGTGATCCAGACCTCGCTGCTGCGGGCAGCGATATGAGCCAGGGCGCGGCGCAGCTGGCGCAGCCGGTAGGGCTGGCCGACGATGTAGGGATGCAGCGCCACGCCCATCACCAGGGCCTGGCCATGCGCCTGCTGCTCCAGCATCTCGTCGAACTGGCCGATCACCATGTCGGCGAAGGCGTCGGCGTTCATCTTGCGGGCCACGATCGCCGGGATGTCGTTCAACTCCTGCGGGTAGGGCACCGACAGGATGCGCCCCACCCGGGTGCGCATCCACACCGGCTGGTCGTCATGGCACCAATCCAGCAGGTAGTCGTACCCCGCCTCCTGCAGCAGGTCCGGGGTGCGCAGGCTCTGCGAGATCCAGGGGCCGAGCCAGCCTTTTGGCGGCGTCCCGGCATGGCGGGCAATGGCGTCGGTGGCGCGGCGGATCAGCGCCGCTTCCTCCGCCTCCGGCAGCACGCCCTGGCGTTCGGAGTTGCTGTGGCCGTGGCCGACGATCTCGTCGCCGCGGGCCTGGAAGGCGGCCGGCAGCTCCGGACAATGATCGTAGATCGACGCGTTGACGATGGCGGAGCAGGGCAGGGCCAGGCTGTCGAACAGCTCCAGCAGGCGCCAGGCGCCGACCCGGTTGCCGTAGTCGCGCCAGGCGTAGTTCAGCACGTCCGGATGCGGCCCGCCCGGCGCCAGCTCGGCTCCCAGCCCCTCACCGAAGGCGAAATGCTCGAGGTTGAGGCCGAGATAGACGGCGAGGCGCGTCCCGTCCGGCCAGGCCGTGCCCGGCCGGCGGGTGATCGCGCTGTAGCCGAAGCGGTCATGGCCCGCCAGCGGCGTCCCGGCCATCGGTCGGGATCAGGCCAGGCCGGGCCGGGTGGCGAAGGGGGCCTCGGTCTTGGCCCGGATCTCCTCGACCGTGACGCCGTCGGCGACCTCGGTCAGGGTCAGGCCCTGGGGCCCGATCTCGAACACGCCGAGCTCGGTGATCACCAGGTCGACCACGGCCTTGCCGGTCAGCGGCAGGTCGCAGGCGTCGAGCAGCTTCGGCGTGCCGTCCTTGGCGTTGTGCTCCATGATCACGACGACGCGCTTGACGCCGGCGACCAGGTCCATCGCCCCGCCCATCCCCTTCACCATCTTGCCGGGGATCATCCAGTTGGCGAGGTCGCCCTCCTTCGACACCTGCATGGCGCCGAGGATCGACAGGTCGATATGCCCGCCGCGGATCATGGCGAAGGAATCGGCCGAGCTGAAATAGCTCGACTGCGGCAGCTCGGTGATCGTCTGCTTGCCGGCATTGATCAGGTCCGGGTCCTCCTCGCCCTCATAGGGGAAGGGGCCCATGCCCAGCATGCCGTTCTCGCTCTGCAGCGCCACGGTGATGCCGTCGGGGATGTAGTTCGCCACCAGCGTCGGGATGCCGATGCCGAGATTGACGTAGAAGCCGTCCTCCAGCTCGCGCGCGGCGCGGGCGGCCATCTGTTCACGGGTCCAGGCCATGGTCTGTCTCCTGCTCAGGCGGCGCGCGGGCGGGTGGTGCGCTGCTCGATGCGCTTCTCGTAGTCCTGGCCCTGAAGGATGCGCTTCACATAGATGCCGGGGGTGTGGATCTGGTTGGCCTCCAGCCCGCCGACATCGACCAGCTCCTCGACCTCGGCGACCGTCACCTTGGCGGCGGTGGCCATCATCGGGTTGAAGTTCCGGGCGGTCATCCGGTAGATCAGGTTGCCCTCGGTGTCGCCCTTCCAGGCCTTGACGATGGCCAGGTCGGCGAACAGCCCGCGCTCCATCACATACTGGGCGCCGTCGAACTCGCGCACCTCCTTGCCGTCGGCGACGATGGTGCCGACGCCGGTCTTGGTGAAGAAGGCGGGAATGCCGGCGCCGCCGGCGCGGATGCGCTCGGCCAGCGTGCCCTGCGGGTTGAACTCCAGCTCCAGCTGGCCGGACAGGTACTGCTGGGCGAACAGCTTGTTCTCGCCGACATAGGACGAGATCATCTTCTTGATCTGGCCGCGGTCGAGCAGCTTGCCGAGGCCGACGCCGTCGATGCCGCAATTGTTCGAGATCACCGTCAGGCCCTTGACGCCGCTCGCGGCGATGGCGTCGATCAGCTTCTCCGGGATGCCGCAGAGGCCGAAGCCGCCGGCCATCACCATCATCCCGTCGCGGAGCACATCGGCCAGCGCCGCCGTGGCATCCGGATAGACCTTCTTCATCCCGTCACTCCCGTCAGCATCAACTGGGCGCGCAGGGACTAAAGCGGGGCGGCGGGCGGGAGTCAATCGAGGCCGCGCCGCACCCCGGCCGGTTTGCGGCAGGGGCCGGAGGCCGCCTCCGCGACCGAGCGTGATGCCCGCTGGCGCCGCTCGCGGATGCTTGCCCAGATCCATCGGCATGGCTGAACCGTGCCGGCTCGTCGGCGTGCGCAGCCGATCGCATCGGCGCCGCCGCGACGGGGCTGGCACGAAGCTGCCGCCATCGCCATTCTGTTCCCCGAGACCATCAGGGGCGAGGGGCGAGTGAGCGAACGGCCGGACGACATCTTCCAGGATGACCTGGCTCCCGCCCGTCGCGGCTGGCGCGCCCGGCTGGGCGGCCTGTTCCGGCGCCGGGCGACCGGCACCGT